>NZ_JAMQUU010000121.1:0-10828 GCF_025594975.1 Turicibacter sp. T129
ACGTACGGTGGTGTGAGAGGACGATGATTAAATTAATTAATTATCTCCTACTCGATTTGCTTTGAATAGGGGTGACCATTAAGGTTTGGTTGAATTGCTATCAAATCCTTTGGAGTTGGTAGACTTACTATAAGATGCTTTAATATCAAAGCAGTTTAATAAATAATTTTAAAATAAATTTCTAGACAGGATATTTAGTCACTAACAAAAAACACCTTACTGACTTTTCAGTAAGGTGTTTTTTGTTAGTGCATTGTTCTAAATAGTCCAATGACTTTCCCAACAATGATTACATTTTTTGCAATGATAGGTTCTAATAAATCGTTTTCTGGTTGTAAACGAATATAGTCTGATTCTTTAAAGAATCGTTTAACTGTTACTTCGTGATCATCCTCTAGCATGGCAACAACAATTTCACCGTTTAGTGCATCTTGTTGTTGTTGAACAATAATTTGATCGCCATCATGAATTCCAGCATTGATCATAGAATCACCACGAACATTTAACATAAAGACTTGTTGGTTTGATGGGATTAAATGTGTCGGAAGGGGAAAGAAATCATCAGGATTCTCAATTGCTTCAATTGGTGTCCCTGCTGTTACTTTACCGATGACCGGAACATTAATAACCGATTTTAATTCAATAACATTTGATGCTTGTTTTGGCTCTTCTTGTTTTGAGTCTGGTGATAAGATTACAATTCCACGTGTTGTTGACTTATCTTTACGAATAAGTCCCTTTTTTTCAAGTTGATTTAATTGATTATGAACGGATGCAGTAGATGATAATCCAACAGCTAATCCAATTTCACGGACACTGGGTGGATACCCTCGTTTATCAACTTCTTCTTTAATAAAATCAAGGATCGCTTGTTGACGTTTAGTAATAGGTTTCATGTTCTCTGACCTCCTTCCATTTAATAAGTTTATTATATCAGTAAATGTAGAATAAGGCAAACGTTTGTTCTTTTTGTGTTGACAACGAACAAGTGTTCTAATATAATAAAAAGCATAAATCGAACATTTGTTTTAAAAAGAGGGATTGAGATGTTTAATAAAATTTGTTTATTTATTTATGAATACCGTTGTTTATTAGGAGTTTATTGTTTTGGTTTAGCTCTATTAGGACTTTGTTTTGTTGACTTTACAACTTTAATTGAAAGCTTTAAGCCGCAAATGATTATTCCTTTTTTAGAAGTTATTGCTTATCAAGTGAAGTGAAATTTGGTATATTAATGAGGGTAGGATTAACGGAGGTGACGACATGTTAACAGCAGAAAAATTGAATCGTCTAAATGAACTTGCAAAAAAGAAGAAACTTGGAACAATCACGGATGAAGAATTAAAAGAACAACAAGCATTACGTGAAGAATATTTAGTGACTTTTAGAGAAAGTATGAAAAATACAATCGAAAACGTTCGTGTGATCGATCCAAATGGTGAAGATGTAACGCCTGAAAAATTAAAACAAATTCAAGCGAAGCGTCATACAGAAGAGATTCATTAAAATAAAAAAGACCTTTTTGAAATGAAAAAGGTCTTTTTTATTTTAATGATTAAGCTTCTACGATTGAGTCTGTTGGACAAACAGCTTCGCAAGCGCAGCAGTCGATACATACATCTGCATCAACAACATAGATATCTCCCTCAGAGATACATTCTACTGGACATTCAGCTGCACATGAACCGCAAGCGATACAAGTATCTAAAATTTTACGTGGCATAATCATTACCTCCCTACCAAAAGTACTAAATCATTATAGCATATCCAACTCCTTCACGTAATCCCTATTATATAAACAAATGGAAATACAAGTTTATCATGAAGGGAAATGTGGTGATTTTTAAAATAATCATGTAGGAAAACTTCATTTTTGTCTGAATCTTTAATATGTTGCTGACCTTGATTTTTATAACAAAATGAAAGAAAATAACTTTTTTTTCGAAAATATTGTAAATTTTTCGACAAAAGGGTATGATATAGATGGTATAAAAGGAGGTCAATAACGTGGAAAATAACATCTCATTACAATCAATTAATACAATTCGTACATTAGGAATCGATGCAATTAATAAGGCGAATTCAGGTCATCCAGGTGTTGTATTAGGGGCAGCTCCGATGGCATATACTTTATTTACAAAACATATGAATGCTAACCCAAGCAATAGTAATTGGTTCAATCGTGACCGTTTTGTGTTAGCAGCTGGACATGGTTCAATGTTACTTTATTCATTATTACATTTATCAGGATATAATGTAAGCATGGATGATATTAAACAATTCCGTCAATGGGATTCTAAAACTCCAGGACATCCAGAGTTTGGACATACAGATGGTGTTGATGCAACAAGTGGACCATTAGGTCAAGGGATTCCAATGGCAATTGGAATGGCTCTAGCAGAAAAATTCTTAGCTAGTCGTTACAATAAAGAAGGGTATCCATTAGTTGATCATTACAATTTCGTTATTTGTGGTGATGGAGACTTAATGGAAGGTGTAACGAGTGAAGCCTCATCACTTGCAGGTCACTTAGGGTTAGGAAAAGTCGTTGTTTTATACGATTCAAATGATATCTGCTTAGATGGAGACTTAACACAAAGCTTTACTGAAGATGTATTAAAACGTTATGAATCTTATGGTTGGCACGTTCAACGTGTTGAAGATGGAACTGATATTGACGCTATCAATGCAGCTATTGAATGTGCAAAACAAACAACAGATAAACCATCAATTATTGAAATTAAAACAGTCATTGGATATGGTTCAAAATTACAAGGAACGAATGCTGTTCACGGTGCACCGTTAGGTGAAGAAGATAGTGCTTATGCAAAAGCACAATATGGATGGGATCATGAGCCTTTCACCGTACCAACAGAAGTTTATTCTCATTTTGAAAATACAATCAAAGCTCGTGGAGAAGAAGCTAACAAAGCATGGGATGAATTATTCGCACGTTATTCAAAAGAATACCCAGAATTAGCTGAAGAATTAACAAAAGCAATGAACAATGAATTAATCATTGATTTAGCAGATGTTATGCCTTCATATGAAATCGGACATTCACAAGCAACACGTGATACAAATAATGAAGCAATTAATGCGATTGCAAATGCGATTCCTTACTTCTTAGGAGGATCAGCTGACCTTTCGCACTCAAATAAAACAAACATTAAAAATGGTGGGGACTTTTCAAAAGTAACACCAGAAGGACGTAATATTTACTTTGGAGTTCGTGAATTTGCGATGGCTTCGATGTTAAATGGTATGATGTTACACGGTGGGGTACGCGTATTCGGAGGAACATTCTTCGTATTCTGTGATTACCTAAAACCAGCGATGCGTATGGCAGCGTTAATGGGATTACCAGTGACTTATGTTTTAACACACGACTCAATTGCTGTTGGAGAAGATGGTCCAACTCATGAACCAATCGAACAATTAGCCATGTTACGTACGATTCCAAACTTCTCAGTGATTCGTCCAGCTGATGCAAATGAAACAGCAGCGGCTTGGCGTTTAGCAGTGGAATCAAAATCAACTCCAACAGCATTAATCTTAACTCGTCAAAACTTAACAACAATGGCTAACACTTCATACGAAGGGGTAAGTAAAGGGGCTTATGTTGTAAGTGAAGCACAAGGTAAGATGGATGGAATCTTAATTGCAACAGGTTCAGAAGTCAACTTAGCTGTAGCAGCACAAGAAGCTTTAGCTAATGAAGGAATCAATGTTCGTGTTGTAAGCATGCCTTCAATGGATTTATTCGAAAAACAATCTAAAGAATACCGTGAATCAGTTCTTCCAAAATCAGTGACAAAACGTATGTCAATTGAAATGGGAGCAACATACGGATGGCATAAATATGTTGGATTCGATGGCGTTGTTTTAGGAATTGATCGCTTCGGAGCATCTGCGCCAGCAAATCAAGTCATTGAAGCATACGGATTCACAGTTGAAAATGTTGTTTCTTTATACAAAGGAATGTAATGAATCATTAAAAGGTTGTTTCCTCATAGGGGAGCAACCTTTTTTTATTTCAAAAACTTACATTTTTTAAAGGTGGATGGATATTATGAAGTATCAAATCTAAGTAGAGATTTCGATTGGCTTGCGGGATTATTTTTTTGTTTGATATTAAAAATCTTTAGTTTACTACTGATCTATTTGTCTGAATATAAAAAAATTGATAAAATTATTCATTTACCACGGATGTTTAGTCAGTATTTATTGATATATGTGAACACTCTAAAAGGAAAGTTAGTGACTTAATAATCATCACACTTTTTTAATGATTAGCTTTTTAGGTTTATATGTTGCCACTATTTCGTTAGCTTATCAAATTAGCCTTAAAACCATGCTAGGAATGCCAATTATCAGTGAAGAGGTAGAGATTATCATGATAGGATTCATTACCTTATTAGGAGGAATTATTTGCTACTACCGAGATTTTTTTGTCGTTTTACTTTAGAACGAGTATCTAATACTTATTAGTGAATTCATCCCAAAACAACGAATGGCTGTTCATTGGTTATATTTATTAAGAGCTACTTATTGTAATGAGGGCATGGTGGGGGTTTTAAGCTTTGTGATGACGATTATTACGCTAAGCTATTTGAGTTTTTATCAAGTGAAATATACGATTTGTTCTAATCTATTTGTGATTGGTTTATTAGGATTGCTTGCTTATGAATTAGGAAGTTTAATTCATATGAGAATGATGGGAATCATAAATAGTGAACTTATCGGAATTTTCCTCATTCTTTTCTCAACCCTTTGGCACCTTCTTTTAAAAACGCTATCAATAGGTTAGTAAGGATGGTTTCTTTATCCTATATTTACTTGACATATTGACCATAATCTAGTATAAATTGAGTATAATAGTGGTCTATTGAATAGTAAAAACGTTTGGAGGAAATACATATGTTTACAAGTTGGGTATTTTGGTTATGGATTATTATCGCATTATTAGTAGGAGCTGTTGTTGGATTTTTCGTCGCACAACGTCAATTAAAGAAATATTTACAAAAAAACCCACCTATTAATGAAGAAGTCGTACGTACAATGATGATGCAAATGGGGCGTACACCTTCTCAAAAACAAATTAACCAAGTAATGAAACAAATTAATCAAAATATGAAGTAAAACTAAAAGCATTAGATGATCCTTAATCATTTAATGCTTTTCTTTTACTAAAAAATTTAGGAAATATATAAGTCACATAAGCCTTTTGCATCTTAAAACTTTTAAGACTCTACCAGCAGAGGAAATATGCTTCGCATAGCAGGTAACCCATGGCATAACTATTAAATATTTAATTTACCATAGTAGATGTAGAAAACATTTCTGTTTGTATGTAGAACAAATGGATATAGAACATAAAAAAATAGCCTAAATGGCCATTTTTTTCTTATAATTGGTTTTTATGTGTCATATATTCATTAACAACAACATCAAGTTCTTGGCTTTTGGCTACAGTTAATTCATGCACCATTCCAAGATTTTTAACTAATTCATGTAATTCAGCTTTGACTTTAGTAATGCGTGCATATAGGATTTGTGCCTCATTAGATGTTGTGTGTGTTGAACAATTACTCGTTTTCATATTATGTTTCCCCCAATGACGTGTTTATAAGAATGAAACTTTGTTCTCTGTCCCGTTTAAGATACGCTTATAATTTGGAATATGTTTAATAATAATAAGAGCTGCGAAGATTGAAAACATAATTTGTGCCGTTAAATCATAATTTCCGAACCAAACGATGAAGACAGCAGCGATGGAAATAATCGTTGATGATAGTGAAACCATCTTCCAAATTTTTAATGTAATAACGAAAATAATGAATAGTATCGCAAATAGAACGGGTGAGTAAAATAATATAATTCCAGCGCTTGTAGCTACAGCTTTTCCCCCTTTAAAATTAGCGAAAATGGGATAGATGTGACCGATTAAAGCAAATACAGCAATAATTAATGGTGAAATCGTTGCTCCCCCATAAGTAGCAATTAATAGAGCCAATCCCCCTTTTAAAATATCTAGAATAAAAACAACGGCCCCTCCTTTTTTTCCTAGAACACGGAACGCATTCGTGCTTCCTAGATTTCCAGAGCCGTAGTTACGAATATCTTTTTGATAAAAAGTCTTCCCAATCACAAGTGCTGAGGGGAATGAGCCTAATAAATAAGCGACAATCATTAAAATTATATTGTTCATTTAAATCCTCCTTTTTTGTAGAAATATTATAGCATAGAGTCTAATAATATTAGTCAAAATTACAAAAAAAATATAAAAAACTTCTTTTTCGACATATTTCACACTGTTATTCGTATTCTAATTAATGTATAATACTTTTATTTTGTATAGAAATAAAACAAAAGTTCGATGAATTTGTGCAAATAATCTCTTTTATTCTGAGGTAAAATCTTTTAAAATGAGATAATGGAAAGAGAAAGGAGTGTCATCATGTCGACGCACTTAAATTATAACGAAGATTCGATACAGGTACTTGAAGGATTAGAAGCGGTACGAAAAAGACCTGGGATGTACATCGGTTCTACAGATAGCCGTGGATTACATCATCTCGTTTATGAAATTGTTGATAATGCTATTGATGAAGTTTTAGCCGGTTACGGTAATTATATAAAAGTAACAATTCATGAAAATAATAGTATTAGTGTCCAAGACTGTGGACGTGGAGTTCCTACCGGAATGCATAAATCGGGAAAGCCAACTCCTGAAGTTATTTATACAGTTTTACACGCGGGTGGAAAGTTTGGAACGGGTGGTTATAAAACATCAGGTGGATTACATGGTGTAGGGGCCAGTGTAGTCAATGCCTTATCGGAATGGTTAGAGGTAACAATTAAACGCGATGGATCTATTTTCCGTCAACGCTTTGAAAAGGGTGGACATCCGGTTACGGGACTTGAAGTGATGGGTAAAACAAAAGAAACAGGAACATTAGTGACTTTCAAGCCAGATCCAGAAATTTTTTCAACAACAGTTTATTCTTTTGATATTTTAAGTGAACGATTACGAGAATCAGCGTTTTTACTAAAAGGATTAAAAATTGAATTAGTTGATTTAAGAAATGATAAAGAAGAAACGTTCTACTATGAGGACGGAATTAAATCGTTTGTTAGCTTTTTAAATGAAGGTAAAGATACGTTACATGAAGTCGTCTATTTTGAAGGTGAGAGCCAAGATATTGAAGTTGATTTTGCCTTCCAATACTCGGGAAGCTATTCAGAAAATATTTTATCATTCGTTAATAATGTCCGTACAAAAGATGGTGGAACACATGAAACAGGTGCAAAAGCTGTCTTAACCCGTATTTTTAATGATTATGCCCGTCGTAACGGACTTTTAAAAGAAAAAGATAAAAACTTAGAAGGTGCTGATATTCGAGAGGGATTAGCAGCAATTGTTTCTGTTCGTATTCCAGAGCGTTTATTACAGTTTGAAGGACAAACGAAAGCAAAGCTTGGAACACCAGAAGCACGTTCAGCTGTAGATAACGTTATTGCCGAAAAGTTAACATTCTTCTTTAATGAAAATGGAGCAGTTGCGACACAGTTAATTAAGAAGGCAGTGAAAGCGGCTCAAGTTCGAGAAGCGGCTCGTAAAGCACGTGAAGATGCCCGTAGCGGGAAAACAAAAAAGAAAAAAGAAACTAATTTATCTGGGAAGCTAACGCCAGCACAAACAAAGAATCCACAAAAGAATGAGTTATTCTTAGTCGAGGGGGATTCGGCGGGCGGTTCAGCTAAACTAGGTCGAAACCGTGCCTTTCAAGCGATTCTTCCATTGCGTGGTAAAGTTATTAATACCGAAAAAGCAAAAATGGAAGACATCTTTAAAAATGAAGAAATCAATACGATGATTTATACTATTGGTGCCGGAGTAGGGGCGAACTTTGAATTAAGCGATGTTAATTACGATAAAATTATTATCATGACCGACGCCGATACTGATGGTGCGCATATTCAAGTGTTGCTTTTAACATTCTTCTTCCGTTACATGAAAGAATTAGTAGAAGCAGGAAAGGTTTATATTGCTTTACCACCACTTTATAAAGTTTCAAAAGGTCAAGGTAAAAAACAAGTCATTGAATATGCTTGGACAGATGAAGAGTTAAATGATGTTATTGCAAAAGTTGGAAAAGGTTATACCCTTCAACGTTACAAAGGTCTTGGTGAGATGAATGCCGATCAGTTATGGGATACAACTATGAATCCTGAAACACGAACTTTAATTCAAGTAACCATCGAAGATGCTGCGGACGCAGATCATCGAGTGACAACACTCATGGGAGATAAAGTTGAGCCTCGTCGAGAATGGATTGAGCAAAATGTCGACTTTACCATGGAAGATGATTATGACATAGAAAGGGTGTAATTTATGAATAAAGCTACCCAAGAACGTGTGCAGGTCATGCGTTTAGAGGATATTATGGGTGATCGTTTTGGACGTTACTCGAAATATATTATTCAAGATCGTGCATTACCAGATGTGCGAGATGGATTGAAGCCTGTACAACGACGTATTTTATATGCGATGTATAAAGACGGAAATACTTATGAAAAACCATTCCGTAAATCGGCTAAAACAGTCGGTAACGTGATTGGTAACTATCATCCTCATGGAGATTCTTCCGTTTATGATGCTATGGTGCGTTTATCACAAGATTGGAAGCTTCGTGAACCATTAGTTCAAATGCATGGGAATAATGGTAGTATTGATGGCGATCCAGCAGCCGCGATGCGTTATACGGAAGCTCGTTTATCAGCTATTTCAGGATTGTTATTAAAAGATATCGATAAAAACTTAGTTGATTTTGTTCCAAACTTTGATGATTCGATGACAGAACCAACAGTATTACCAGCCTTTTTCCCAAACTTATTAGTAAATGGGGCAACAGGGATTTCAGCCGGTTATGCAACTGATATCCCCCCCCATAACTTAGGTGAGATTATTGACGCCGTTATTTATCGAATGAATCATAAACAATGTGCATTAGATGATATCTTAACGTTTGTTCAAGGTCCAGATTTCCCAACAGGTGCTATTATTCAAGGGGAACAAGAAATAAAAAAAGCCTATACAACTGGAAAAGGTCGTATTGTCATTCGTTCCAAAGCTGAGATTGAACCAGTTCGTGGAGGACGTGAACAAATCGTTGTCACTGAAATTCCTTATGAAGTGAATAAAGCAAATTTAGTGAAGAAAATTGATGATCTTCGTATTGATAAAAAAGTTGAAGGAATCATGGAAGTACGTGACGAAACGGACCGCAATGGATTACGAATCGTCATTGAACTTAAAAAAGATGTTAAATCAGAAATCGTCTTAAATTACTTATTTAAAAATACTGATTTACAAATCTCTTATAACATTAACATGGTTGCAATTCATAATAAGCGTCCAGTCTTAATGGGATTAATGGATTTAATCGATGCGTATATTCAACATCAAAAAGAAGTGGTAACTAACCGCTCAAACTTCGATTTAAAACGTGCTCGTGAACGTCAACACATTGTTGAAGGGTTAATTAAAATGGTGTCTGTTTTAGATGAAGTCGTTCAAATTATTCGTCATTCAAAAGACAAAGCAGATGCGAAGAAAAATTTAATTCAAGCCTTTGGATTCAGTGAGCGTCAAGCAGAAGCTATCGTGATGTTACAGTTATATCGCTTAACTAATACAGACGTCACAGCTCTTGAAAAAGAGAATGAAGAATTAACAAAAACTATTCAAGAATTAACAGCTATTTTAAGTAGTGAAACTAAACTGTTAAAAGTGATTCAAGATGAGTTGAAACAAGTTAAAAAGCAATTTGAAACACCTCGCCGTAGTGTCATTCAAAAACATATCCAAGAAATCAAAATTGATGAAACAGATATGGTTGTTAAGGAAGATGTCATGGTTGCAATCACAAAAGATGGCTATGTTAAACGTACAAGTCTACGTTCTTACAATGCTACAAAATCAGATACGTCAACGATGAAAGAAGGCGACGAATTAGTTGCTAAACTTCAGTTAGATACGCTTCAAACACTTGTCATGTTTACAAATCGAGGAAGCTTTATTTATTTACCAGTCTTTAAGTTGCCTGAGTTTAAGTGGAAAGATATTGGTCAACACGTTTCAAACTTAGTGACGATGGATTCAGAAGAAAAAATTATTGCGGTACATGCGGTTTCTAATTTCAAAACGGAAGAGTACTTCTTCTTTACGACTGCAAGCGGAATGGTTAAGAAAACTCGATTAAGTGATTTTGAGGTGACACGTTATAACCGTGCCATGGTAGCCATGTCGGTTAAAGAAGATGATGAATTAATTTCAGTCATTCGTTGTACGTTTATGAACGATGTCATTATGGTAACAAAAAATGGATATTTGTTAAAGTTTAGTGATGATGAAATTACCCCAACTGGATTAAAGGCGATGGGAGTCAAAGGGATTCAATTAGGAGCAGATGATCAATTAATTAAAGTTGTTTTAGCCTCTGTTAATGATGAAATTTTGCTGTTAACGCAACGTGGAAATATTAAAAAATTAAAAGTAAAAGACATTGCGTTATCAACGCGTAACAAAAAGGGATGTTTAGGAATTAAAACCATTAAATCAAATCCACATCAATTTGTTGATTGTATCAAGGTTTTACCAAAACAAGAGGTTTCAATTTTAACAATTGATGGGATAACTAAATTAAATACAATACTTAAACCTGTTGATTTAAACTCAGTTGGAACAAATATGGTTGATGCTGAAGTCTTTAAATTTGTGGTTGAAGATATAGAATAAAAAGGGGCTGTATCAAAATGACTA
>NZ_JAMQUU010000122.1:0-392 GCF_025594975.1 Turicibacter sp. T129
ATTATCTCCTACTCGATTGAGACCTTAGATAGAAAAATAATAAGAGGTAAGGAATTTAAAAAGAGTGAATCATATAGTGACTGATATATAAGGTAAGACAATTATGTGTTGATTTCATGATGACATCTATATAAGTTGAGATAATTTTTCTTCACAGGAAATTTTTAAGCTCTATCAGTGGCGGATATATTTACTTCGTAAATGGTAGGTGACCCATCGTTTGTGGTCACACTGATATGCGCTGTGGCATTGATGGACTAGCAGGTATCATTACGAACAAGTATAATCTTGATTTATTTAACGATGCCCTTTTCCTATTTTGTGGACGAAAAAAAGACCGATTCAAAGCCCTTTATTGGGATAAAGACGGTTTTATCTTATTATATAAACGG
>NZ_JAMQUU010000123.1:0-5049 GCF_025594975.1 Turicibacter sp. T129
CAGTTGACAAAGAGCCAAAAATAAGAGGGATTTTGTCATTTCCCTCTTATTTCTTATTTATTCATCTCCATCATAATTGACATAATTGGATGTTTTTGCATCAGCAATCGACTTAAACGTCTTTAATAATGGGTGTTGAAAAACACTTTTTAAATCAGTGGAAACTTCATGGCTTAATAGTTGAATAAATGGTAAATAAACAAGTGGTAATAATTCACTTTCTATCGAATCATCAATCGCTAAAACATAATCATCTTCTGAATAGTTAGCATTCATACTTAGCATAAAACAGTGATCAGTAACAGCTCTCGTCGCTTGATAAATTTGATGTACTCGCTGACTTGTATGGTCATTATTATCTAAAATAATTACTGTATAAGCAGGTGTTAACTGTAAATTTGGACCATGAATATACTCTTCAACCTCATAAGCATTTGCTGGAATATGAACTGTCTCGCCTATTTTCAATGCACCCTCTAACACTGTTCCATAGTTTGCATAACTTCCACAGAAGTAGCATTGATGCATACTTGTAAAATGTTTATAATGTTTTTTTATAAATGCTTGGCTTTTTTCAAGCATTTGTTCATTTAACTTCGCTGTTAATTTGATTGAATCAAGTAACTGGGGTTGGTTTGAGTATACCGTGGCAAATAGCATTAGGAATAAACATAAAGCCGTGACTCCCTTTGTCACATATCCAACTAATTCTTCTCCGACACCATAATCAATTACTAAATCAGCGTAATCTTTAACATCACTTTCAGGATTACCCGTTAAGCAAATCGCACTAACATTCATTGATTTTAACTTTTTTAATGCTTCAATGGCATTCGTACTTAAGCCGCTTTGTGTAATAACTAATGTGAGCGTATGTTGTGAAAGATTTGACTCATAATTGGTAAATGTAAAAGGTGAAATCACCTTCACATTGATTCCTAAATGTTTCATCATAAATGACCTAGCACAATGACAAGCATTGTAACTAGATCCTGAAGCAATTAATAAAATGTCTTTAATTTCTTTTCCTTCGACATAATTGATTAAAGGATTGACTAACTCACTTGCTGATTCCACATTTTTAGCAAGTAATTGTGGGACTTCCTTTACATAATCAACCATCGTTTTTCGTTGCATAAAAACTGCCTCCTAGTAATTTAAACGTCGATAATAGCGACGGATTTCCATTGGATGACAATTGATACGCTCAATATGTGCATCAATACGATTATTCACGGCATGCATCACTAAGTGTGAAATCATTCCCCTAAATTCTTCGCTAATTCCTTTTAACTCATAATCTTTTGTGTCGATGATTGTATAATTTCCGCAAATTCGTGGTAAAAATTCTGCGACACGAACTGAAAGTGGACGTTGTGCATCTTCTCCAACATAAACTGTAACTGGTGTATCTCGATCGACTACCTCTAACATTCCATGGAAGAACTCTCCTGATGTAATTGATTTCGTACGAATCCAGTGTTGCTCTTCCCAATAGCACATAGCATATGAATAAGTAGCTCCCCACTGATTACCAGTTCCCACAAAATAATGAATAGAATCCTTGTGATGTTTCATCGCAAATTCTTTACCAAATTCATCTGCTGATTTTTCAACTTCTACTAGTGCATTTGCTAAGTGTTGATCAAATTCTGCATATAAACGATCATACCAGTCAATTTCACCTTTATTATGCATGAAACGATCGGCTACCATGAAGAACTTTAATTGTTCATTTGCCTTATAAGCCATTTCATAATCAACCATTTGGGCTAATTCTGCTGTTTCAACATCAATAAATCCAAAAACAACGGCACCATCTGCTTGGGCTTTCTTAACCGCTTCAACCATTTCAACTGTACTACCTGTTACTGATGAAATAATAACGATTGTTCCTTTTCCAATACGCCTATTTCCAGTTGTTAAGTACTCGGCAGCATTTTCAGCAAATGTTTCAATAGCAGAAAATTCTTTCATATGAACAACTGCTTGCATACTTGATGCCCAAGTTCCCCCTATACCTAACCAACAAAGATTGTCATATCCTTTTTCGCATAACTCATCAACAATACGATTAATTTCTCCTCTTAAAGCTAGTGCACCATTTATGCTACCGATTTTTTCTTCTTCATTGAATTTGATCATTTCCATCGTATTCCCTCCATCAACTAACTAACCTAAAATTCCAAAAAATGCTCCGACTAATCCAATTAAAGCACATAACATTAATAACGTTGTTGTTTTAACTCCTTTAGCTTTTAATAAGTAGAAAATAAATAACGTAAACCCTAAAGGTAATAATCCAGGCATAATGTTATTGCAAATATCACCGATTGTTGTTGCCTCTTCCCCACTACCTATAACGACTGGAATATTTAATGAGACATTCTCAGCCGTCATCGCACCAACAACCATCAACCCTAAAACAGAAGCTGCATACGTTAATTTATCCATTAAACCATTCGCTTGCAACTTAGCTAAAACGCCTGCACCTAGTTTATATCCAGTATGCATAAAGTAATATCTTAAGCCTTGTGCTGGTAAGTTAAAAATTAATAAGAATAAAATCGGACCTAAAACATTTCCTTGTGTTGCTAATGATAATCCAACACCCGTAGCAATAATTCTTAAAGTTCCCCAAATAAATGAGTCCCCAATTCCCGCTAAAGGTCCCATTAATGAAAGCTTAATACTATTAATTGTATCCACATCAAAATCTTCTTGCTCCGCATTTTTTTCTTCCATCGATGTGACAATCCCTAAAACTAATGTTGATAAATGTGGAGTGGTATTAAAAAATTCTAAATGCCTTTTTAAAGCTGCCGCGCGATCACGATCTGATTTATAAAGCTTTTCAATAATCGGAATGAGTGAATAAGCAAAGGCAACGTTTTGTTGTCTCTCATAGTTCCATGACCATTCCATTCCAAATGAACGCCAGAATACACGATTTAAATCTCTTTTTGTAATATTATTAGAAGTCGTCATCTTCATCTACCCCCACTTCTGTTGCCATTGCTAAAGTGTTTCTTCCTCTTAATTGAGTTAATACAATCCCAATAATACCTCCAAAAATAGCAATTCCTGTAACTGGAATATTTAAGTAAACAGATAACATATATCCTAAGAAGAAGAAACATGCTACTTCTTTATTCATAATCATCTGCATTAATAAACCAAATCCAATAGCCGGTAATAATCCCATTGCTAACTCAAGTCCTCGTTGTACCCACTGTGGAATAATACCTAAGAAAGCCTCAACAGCTGGTGATCCACAATAAAATGAAATCGCAACAATTAATCCGATGATTAAGTTAACACCAAAAAATCCCCCAAGTAAATGCATTCTTGCTACACCTTTTAAATTACCTTCTTCTGCGTATTTATCTGCCTTATGAACAAATGACGGTAAGATAAATACCATTCCTAAATTTTTAAATACTAAAACTAAAGATGCAATCGGTAAAGCTAACGTTAATGCTGTTTCAGCTCCACTTCCATTAGCAATTGCAAATGCTGTTCCTAAAACTGTTCCTGAAATCATTTCAGGAGGAATCGATGCTCCAATTGAAAAGGCCCCCATAAATGCTAATTCTAATGTTGCTCCTAACATCACACCTGTTGGAATATCGCCCATAATAATTCCTGTCAGTGCTCCCATAACAATAGGTCTTGATAATAGGCTTGTCCCGAATAAATATTCGGCATTTCCAAGCATTGCAATTAAGCCTAATAACACTGCTTGTATCATTTATATCCCCCCCTATAATGCTTTTAAAATATCTAATTTTGTATCATTTGGTACCATGCGAATTTCAACTTCAATTCCTTTAGCGTTTAATTCTTTTAACATTTCTTCTTCAGATGGAAGAACATTGATAGCCTTTGAAATATTTCTTGTTCCTTCCTTCGCTTTTGTTCCCCCTAAATTAATACTCTTAATACAAGATGTTCCTTGAACTAAGCGATAAGCATCTTCAACACTTTCAACTACAATAAATAATTTATACTTATCAGTAGCACCTGAATTGATAGACTTGATACTATCTTCAATATTTTTAATAACTAACTTCACCCCTTGTGGTTTCGCTAATTTAATAGATGCTTTTCTAATTTCATCTTTCATAACCGCATCATTTGCAATTAAAATACAATCTGCACTTAAATAGCTTGTCCAAGAAAACGCCACTTGCCCATGCAATAAACGATGATCCACTCTTAAACATTTAATCATACTCATTCATCCCCCTCTTAAAAATCACTATCTTCAGTTAAAACTAAGTTATCTTTACACTTATATAAAATCCCCTCTTTTGATGCCTCTAAGATTGTATCTAAATTAATAGAGCCCCCTTGGTTAGCTACTATTAACTCTAAAACCAAGCTTAAATTCATTCCCGCTACAACCTTAACACGTTCATTTGTCACTAACTGAACTAATGAATTAAAAACACTTCCCCCTTGAACATCACAAATTAATAAATAATCTTCCTCATCTTGTAACATTCGTTCTTTTAATTCATTCGCATAATCATTAGCACTCTCACCTGGAAATAAACTATACGTCTCCACTCCGTCTGCTAAACTCCCAATAATCATCTTAACAGAGTCTAACATTCCTTTTGATAACTTCCCATGTGATGCTAAAATTATCTTCGCCATTACGTTTCACTCCTTTTTCCTCTAATTTAAGTTTAAACCCAAAGAAAACGTTTACTTTAGTTACACGCTTATCTTACCATCACTTGAAAGCAAAGTCAATTCAGTATCAGTATTTTTAGTAAACAAGTCATTTTTGTACATATCGTATAGTCAAATGATAATCTCCCACCTATAAAAAATCATTAGATAAAATCACTAAAAATGCTAGATTTTAAAATAAAATGAACTACTATTTAGTCAATAACAAAAAGAAATCTTTTAGCCTCCTAATCAAATTTTAAAGTAGTAGTTTATCAGTTTAAACTCACAACTTTAACTTTTGAAAAATCTAAATTACTAAAAAAAGAGACATTATTTTTTCAAATAATGGTTCTATAATATTTGGTG
>NZ_JAMQUU010000124.1:0-349 GCF_025594975.1 Turicibacter sp. T129
GATTCGAACCCCCGCGACGCTCTCACGCCCTGTCGGTTTTCAAGACCGATCCCTTCAGCCAGACTTGGGTATTCCTCCATTTTATCCATATTCTCTTTGGTAGCGGAGGAGGGACTCGAACCCCCAACCTCACGGGTATGAACCGTACGCTCTAGCCAGTTGAGCTACTCCGCCTTTTGTTGTTATTTTTTTTTGGTGGAGACTAGGGGGATCGAACCCCTGACCTCCTGCGTGCAAGGCAGGCGCTCTCCCAGCTGAGCTAAGTCCCCATGTATGGTGGGCCTAAATGGACTCGAACCATCGACCTCACGCTTATCAGGCGTGCGCTCTAACCAGCTGAGCTATAGGC
>NZ_JAMQUU010000125.1:0-1459 GCF_025594975.1 Turicibacter sp. T129
CAAATATTATAGAACCTTTTTGTTATGAAAACCAATCATAAAAGATAGGATGTTCAAAATCTAATTACTAAGCCAATGAGAATGTGGATGATTCCTAATCTTGTCTTAGCAACTGGAATCCGTTCTAGAGATGTTAGGGAGGTTAAGGTCCATAATTTTTAGATATAAGCAATCGTACACTCTATTTGAGGGATACAAAAGCTCACAAACCATAAACAATTTATTGATCAAAAAGAATAACTAATATTCTCGTTGGTTGATTAAAACTAACAAGATTTAAAGGAGAAGTGCCATTGTTCTTAACCGTGTACAGTAAGGAATTAACATTACATGTGTTAAAAAGAGTCTTTACTGATTATGCTAAAAAGCAAGCCATAAAGACCTCATTACATATTCTTAGATATACTTATGCTAGAGATTTAGTTAAAGCAGACGTAAATCCTGTCATTATCAAGGAGTTGCTGGATCATCAATCACTAGAAGTTACTCAACGATACATCAAGTGGTTTAGTGAAGAGGTGCAAAAAGCAACAGATTAATTAGATATACTAGCTCAATATCAAAAGAATTGTATCAAATTGAGCGGATGATGATAAATGACACGCTAAGAAGAATTTAACATGATTATCGACAATCACACATTAACATTAAAAATAAACCAATTAATATAAATAAATCAGTTGAAACTGGTACAAAAGTAGACCAATTCAATCTAATGAAAGACAATATATACTATGATTACCTAAATGGTGGGGTGATGTATGAAATGAGCAGTGAATTATCCAGTCTATATATACAGTTCATGAGAAAAACAATCGAGATTTATACATAGGAAAAAGAGTTATCTTATTATCTATTACAAATACAACCAATTGTAGTTTCTTATGATACAAATGCTTAGTGTTTGGTAGTTAATTATAATGAGTGGAGAGAACTATATGTCAAAACACTACCACCTATTAAATTAGTTAAAAAAATAACATTTTCACAAAATTTCGGCAATTAACATACAATATCATATCTTTTGTGGAAGAAGAGTGATAATTTGTGAGAAAGATAGACTTCTGGAAAAAAGGAAATCGTTGGGTGTTAGTTTTAGGAACTTGTATTGTATTTGTTTCATGTGCAATAACACCATCATTTAAAGAAGGTTTTAAGGATGGATATAATGGCGAAACAGAAATAGTTCAAGAAGAACAAGAGACAGTTGATAATACAAAATCAGAAAAAATTGATGAAGAAAAAGAACAAGAAATTAAAGAAAAAGAAGAACAGGAAGTCAAAGAGAAAGCGGAAGCAGAGCAAAAAGCCAAAGAGGAAGAAGAAGCTAAAGCTCAAAAAGAAGAAGATGAACGTAAAGCCAAAGAAGAGCAAGAACGCAAAGAAGCAGAAGAAAAAGCAAAAGCTGAGGAAGAGGCAAAACAAAAAGAATTAGAAAAGTAACTATTCAGCCTAGTAT
>NZ_JAMQUU010000126.1:0-8541 GCF_025594975.1 Turicibacter sp. T129
AATACCCATGCCGGGCGCACATAGAAAAGACTAGTGGCTATAAATGGTCACTAGTCTTTTTTTGTATCCTTTTTTAAAGGGGTAAAGCGAGGTGGACATGAGTTGATTATTGTATATGTTGTAAGGTATAATAGACAAAGTGACTCGTGTTTTGTCACATAGAGAATAAAGTGGATTAATAAAGCTTTAAGATATAGGTGATAAGGATGAATGAACAACAAAAAGAATTATCGTTACAAGCAAATCAGCCAAAAGCTGAAAAAGATTATAGCCGCTATTTCCAACGTCCAAGCATCAATAGCGCTCGTAAACGTAGCCGTGAACAAGCACACGTTCACCGTGATTTCGTTATTGAACAGTCAATTAAGAATATTGGAAAAGGGAAGAAGTATTTAATTCAAACTTATGGTTGTCAAATGAATGAGCATGATTCAGAAGCGATTATCGGTATTGCAGAAGAATTAGGGTATAGTAAAGCTGAATCACAAGAAGAAGCTGATTTAATTATCTTAAATACGTGTGCTATTCGTGAAAACGCAGAAAACCGTGTCTTTGGTGAATTAGGGCGTTTAAAACGTTTAAAACGCACAAATCCTGATTTGATTTTAGGGGTTTGTGGATGTATGTCACAAGAAGAAAAAGTCGTTAATCAAATCATGGAAAAATACCAATATGTTGATTTAGTTTTCGGAACACATAACATCTACCGCTTACCAGAGTACATTCATAATGCATTAATGGGGAAAGAACGCGTGATTGAAGTTTGGTCTCAAGAAGGAGAAATTATTGAGAACATGCCTCGTACACGTCAAGGAAGTATTAAGGCATGGGTAAATATTATGTATGGTTGCGATGAATTCTGTACATACTGTATTGTACCGTATACACGTGGTAAAGAGCGTAGCCGTTTACCAGAAGATATCATTGCTGAGATTCAACACTTAGCAGCGGAAGGATATCAAGAAGTCACATTATTGGGACAAAACGTTAATGCATACGGAAAAGACTTCAAAGACCGTGAATATACATTCGGTGATTTATTAAACGATTTAAATAAAATCGATGTTCCACGTATCCGTTTCACAACATCACATCCACGTGATTTTGATGAAAAAACAATCGCAGCTTTAGCGAAACGTGGAAACTTAGTGGAGCATATCCATTTACCAGTTCAATCTGGAAATAATGAAGTTTTAAAACGTATGAACCGTAAATATACACGTGAAATGTATTTACAGTTAGTTCGTGATCTTAAAGCGGCGATCCCAGGCGTATCAATTACAACAGATATTATCGTTGGATTCCCAGGTGAAACAGAGGAACAATTCCAAGATACATTATCACTAGTAGAAGAGGTAGGATATGAAGGAGCCTTCACATTCATCTTCTCTCCACGTGAAGGAACACCAGCTGCACGTATGGAAGATAACGTATCTGAAGCAGATAAAAAAGATCGTTTAAATCGCTTAAATGAAGCAATTAATCGTGGATTCCGCGCTGGAAATAAACGCTTTGAAGGTCAAATCGTTGATGTTTTAGTTGAAGGAACAAGTAAAAATGATGATACGATGTTAGCGGGATATACACGCCACAATAAGCTAGTTAACTTCAAAGGAGATGCGTCTAAAATCGGTCAAATCGTTAATGTTAAAATCACTGAAGCTAAAACATGGCATTTAGCTGGAGAGATGGTTAACGATGACACAACAAACTAACTTACCTTCTTTTGAAAAATTAAAAGAAAAATTAGCAACCGATCCGATTATGGAACGTTATCGTCAATTAACGCAAAAGGTTCACCAAAATGAAAAACTACTAGCGTTATATGATGAATATATTAAAAAACAAAAAGAGCTCATTAAATTTGAGCATTATGGAAAGTTGAATGCGAAGTTACAAAAAGAAGCTGAAATGAAAGCTTTAGAAGATGAGCTTTACGATAATCCGCTCTTTAATGAATATATTCAGACTCAGATTGAGTTGAATGAACTCTTTTCGACGATGACTCATATAATACAATATAAGGTTAATAAACATCTTAGTGAATAGCTAAGATGTTTTTTAATTTTACATACTTTTGTGAGGCCAATGGGTGATAGGCGTTCAGGAAAATTCGTGAGGAGGCATGAAGTTTTTCTTGAATGAAATCTCATAAAGTCATTCAATTAAGTATCAAATAGGTTAAGAGCTGAATATAGTATCAGTGAGGAGGTATTAGGATGAATGATATTCGTGAAATTGTAACAAAAGCCGTAATCGGTAAAGGTAAAAAAAGATTTAAAATCACATCACCTCTTAATGATTTAAGAAGCCCAGCAGATAGTATCTTAGGATGCTGGATTATTAATCATAAATTCGGAGCAAGAAAATGTGATAATTCTGTTGATGTAAAAGGTGTTTATGACATTAACGTGTGGTATTCATTTGCTGATAATACACAAACTGAAGTAGCGCGTCAAACAATTGAATATGATGATCAAGTTAATGTTCATCGTACCATCCGTGATTGCTTATATGAAGGTGATGAAGTCATTGCGAGAACCATTCAACAACCAACTTGCGTCGATGCAAGAATTGAAGATGGTGAAATCGTTGTTGAAGTTGAGTTCGAAATTGTGGTTGAAGTCATCGGAGAAACAAAAATGCGTGTGTCAATCTTAGGACCAGTTGAAAACGACTGCGATACAGACGATGAAGAAGATGAAATCGACCAACAAATTAATCCAAACTTCTTAAAAAACTCACCTTTTAGAGGAGAATAAGGCAGAAATGCCTTATTCTTTTTTTTATTTCTGAGAAAATTATTCGAATGATTAAAACTCCTTAAATTCGTCTATCATAGAAGAAATTGAAATGTTTGTAATCGCGCCTTCCGAACGTCCTTAAATCGACACTTTATGCTATAATAAAAACATGTGAAAAAAGAAGGAGTTTTTATCATGCGAGATAAGTCTAAATACACACCTATGATGCAACAATATTTGACTATCAAAGAGAATTATCAAGACGCCTTTGTCTTTTTTAGATTAGGTGATTTTTATGAGCTATTTTTTGAAGATGCCCAATTAGCATCAAAAGAATTAGAAATTGCGCTAACTGGTCGTGAAGCAGGAGCTGAAGAACGTGTTCCTATGTGTGGGGTTCCTCATCACTCAGCTGAAAATTATATTAATCGTTTAATTGAACGTGGTTATAAAGTAGCGGTTTGTGAGCAGGTTGAAGACCCAGCGAGTGCGAAAGGGGTTGTTCGCCGTGAAGTCGTTCGTTTATTAACACCAGGAACAGTCATGAATCAAACGGCATTAAATGAAAAAGAAAATAACTTTATTTTATCAGTCGTTTCTTTTGAGGATGCCTATGCTATTGCGTACAGTGATTTATCAACCGGAGAAAACTATGCGATGCGTTTACCGAAAGAAGATCAATCATTAGTCGGGGAATTAATTAGTTTAGGATGTAAAGAAATCGTTATTGGATCTGACGTTGATGTTAAAATATTTTATAACTTACGTGCGCTCAAACAAATCGTGTTATCGTATGAAGAAGAACGCCTGATTCCAATTGAATATCAAATTTTAGCGGAGGAAGTGAACGATGGTTATTTAACGCAAGCCTTTGGTCGTTTAGTCAACTATCTAGTTCGTACGCAAAAAAGTGCACTCGGTCACTTACAACCGATTAGTTTAACAAAGAATGAAGACTATTTAAGCATAGATTATAATTCACGCCGAAACTTAGAGTTAACAGAGACCATCCGTTCAAAATCACGTCAAGGTTCATTACTTTGGTTACTTGATAAAACAAAGACTGCAATGGGAAGTCGTTTATTAAAACAATGGATTGAACGTCCATCAATTAATGCACAAATGATTAATGAACGTTTAGATGTAGTTGAATCATTCATGAGTGATTTTATGTTAAAAGAGGAGTTAAAGCGTCACTTAGATGAAGTTTATGACTTAGAACGTTTATCAGGGCGTATTGCGTTTGGAAATGCGAATGCACGTGATTTATTACAATTAAACTCGTCATTAAATCAAATCCCGCATATTAAAGCATTATTGAGTCAATTGCCAATGCCCACCATCCAGCAACAATTAGCTCGTATGGCGGATTGTTCTCATATTACGGATATTTTAGAAAAAGCAATCGTTGACAATCCACCCATTGGAATTAAAGAGGGTGGTATCATTAAAGATGGCTATCATGAGACACTAGATGAGTATCGTTACATTGTGACACATGGGAAAGAGTGGATTTTAGCATTAGAAGCGGCCGAACGTGAAAAGACAGGGATTCGTTCGTTAAAGATTAAATATAACAAAGTGTTTGGTTACTATATTGAAATTAGTAAAGCGAACTTACACTTAATTCCTGAAGATGCTGGTTATGAGCGTAAACAAACGTTGGTTAATGCGGAGCGCTTCATTACCAAAGAATTAAAAGAAAAAGAAAATTTAATTTTAAATGCAGAAGAAAAATCGATTCAATTAGAATATGAATTATTTAGTGAGTTACGCCAACTTGTTAAAAATGAGATTCCAAAGATTCAACAGATTGCAAAAGTGATGGCTTATTTTGATGTCCTTCAATCCTTTGCAACGATTAGTGAAGAGAATCGCTATACACGCCCTCAATTAAATCGTGAGCATATCATTGATATTAAAGATGGACGTCATCCAGTAGTTGAAAAGGTATTAAAAGACACACAATATGTTGAAAATAATTGTGTGATGCCATCGGATTTATCCATCTTGTTAATAACAGGTCCTAACATGTCGGGGAAATCGACGTACATGCGTCAATTAGCTTTAATTGCCATTATGGCTCAAATCGGATGTTATGTGCCGGCAAGTGTCGCTAATGTACCAATCTTTGATCAAATTTTTACACGTATTGGTGCAGCTGATGATTTAGTTTCAGGACATAGTACATTTATGGTTGAAATGATGGAAACGAATTATGCGCTTGAACATGCTACGAAAGATAGTTTAATTTTACTTGATGAAATTGGACGTGGAACAGCAACGTTTGATGGAATGGCCTTGGCACAATCCATTATTGAGTATGTTCATGATAAAGTCGGAGCGAAAACATTATTCTCGACACACTATCATGAGTTAACTCAATTAGAAGAGAAGTGTGAGCATTTAGAAAATCGCCATGTGCGTGCCGAAGAGCACGAAGGACAATTAATCTTCATGCATAAGGTCATGGAAGGACCATCAGATAAGAGTTACGGGATTCATGTCGCACAGATTGCAAAGCTTCCGACAAGTTTAATTTCTCGTGCAAAACAATTATTAGATGCGCTTGAACAAGATAAAACAGCCATTCAAAACTCACTGGAAACGGCAGTGAAAGTGGAGGTAGAACCTATTCAAGATCTCCCAGTAGTAAAGGAACCAGATGTAAAGCTACAACCAGCCCTTGAAGCCGAGCAAGGACAGCTATCGTTATTTGAAGTTGTAGAATCTCCTAAAAAAGAAAAAACAAAAGTTGAAGTTAAAGTAGAATATGTAAATCCTTATGAAGATATCATTAAGGAACTAGATCAGATTGATTTATATCAATTAACACCAATGCAGGCGATGAATGTCATGTATGAATTAAAGGTGAAAATGAATCAAAGAAAGTAGGTGACTTATGGGAAAAATACAGCGTATGAGTGAGCAACTGGCCAATATGATTGCAGCGGGAGAGGTCATTGAACGTCCCGCCTCGGTCGTGAAAGAGTTGCTTGAAAATGCGATTGATGCCCAAAGTACAAATATTGAAATTCATTTACAAGATTCAGGTGTTCGTCAAATTAAAGTCATTGATAATGGAGAAGGGATGAGTGAAGAAGATGCTCATCTCGCCTTTGAACGTCACGCCACAAGTAAAGTTAAAACACAATATGATATATTTAGAATTCAAACACTTGGGTTTCGAGGTGAGGCCCTTCCGTCAATTGCTTCAGTTTCAGATGTTCATGTAAAAACATCAGATGGCATCAATAGTGGATTGCATTTAAATATTAAAGGTGGCGATGTTCTTGCATCAAAACCAGGTGTCATGCGTAAGGGAACTGAGATGGAAGTGAATCATCTGTTCTTTAATACGCCAGCTCGTTTGAAACATATTAAATCGTTGAATACTGAACTGAGTCATATCACAGATTATATCAATAAGATTGCACTTTCTCATCCAGAGATTGCGTTTAAATTATTTAATAATCAACGACTATTATTCCAAACGAATGGCCAAAATAATTTACAAAGTGTCATTGCTAGTGTTTATGGTTTTGATATTGCGAAAAAGATGATCCCTTTTTCAGCGAAAAATGATACATATGAAATTTCAGGATTTATTAGTGATCCTATCATTAACCGTGCGTCTCGAAATTATATGACAATTATTGTAAATGGGCGTGCGATTCGTAATTATAATGTCATGCGCTCTATTTTAGAAGCCTATCATACCTTATTACCTAAAGATAAATATCCGATTGTGGTCCTTAATCTAAAGCTTGATCCGATGTTAGTGGATGTTAATGTTCATCCTGCTAAACTAGAGGTTCGCTTTTCACAAGAAGAAGCGCTAAGAACGTTTATTTATACAGAAATTAAAAAAGTGTTAAATCACGTGGAGTATATTCCACAACCAGAAATTAAAGCTCCCGTTATGCCTCAGCTATCAAAACCAGTTCAACAAACGCTAAGTTTCCAGGCAACCAAAGTAGAGACACCGTCAAAAGTGATTCAACCAGAACCAATGGTGATGAAGCAAAAGTTAGTCATTGAAGAAATTCAAGAGAGTACGGTCGTGACTGATGTGGAAGCGAATTCAGTTCACGAGGAGTCAGTTGAAACGATCGCACAATCAGTACCTTTAGCCCAATCGAGTCAAGAGAAACTTAAAGTGGTGGCACCAACGAAACTGGAAGAAGCGAAACTTGAACTTTATTATATTGGACAACTTCATGGAACGTATTTACTTGCTCAAAATGAAGAAGGACTATTTATTGTTGATCAACATGCAGCGATGGAGCGTGTGCAATATGAGAAAAATTATCAACTCTTACGTGATGTGAGTGGAGATTGTGTCGAGTTGTTGATTCCTATTGTATTAAAATATGCAGCTAACGAACTATTACTTTTAAAAGAAGCCCTTCCATCTTTAATGAAATTTGGTTTTGAAATTGAAGAATTCGGAGGTCAATCATTAGTCGTTCGTAGTATTCCTGTTTGGGCACAGAAATTGGATGCGAAATCGATTGTTGAGACAATTTTACATCAGGTGATTTTAGATAACCAAGTTGATATTGGGAAGTTGCGTGAATCAGTGGCAATTATGATGAGTTGTAAAGGATCAATTAAAGCGAATCAGTACATTAATGAGTATGAAATTAAAGAGTTGCTTCAAAGCCTTTGTTATTGTGAGCAACCTTATACGTGTCCGCATGGACGTCCGATTATCGTAAAAATGACAAAGTATGAAATTGAAAAATTGTTTAAACGCGTAATGTAGGTGAAAAAATGGATGTATTATGTATTGTTGGCCCAACAGCCGTTGGGAAAACCAAAATGAGTATCGAGTTGGCGAAGCAATTAAATGGTGAAATTATTAGTGGCGACTCGATGCAGATTTATCGTGGAATGGACATTGGAACAGCTAAAGCAACAATGGATGAGCGCCAAGGGATTCCACATCATTTAATCGATGAAAAAAATCCAGATGAACCATATTCTGTAGCCGCATTCCAACAAACCGTTCGTGCTAAAATGGAAGAGATTAAATCTCGTGGAAAGCTACCGATTATCGTGGGTGGAACAGGATTATATATTAAAAGTGTTTTGTATGATTATGAATTTGCTGGAGAATCTGAATCAAAAGAGATTGATGAAGCGAAGTATGGTCATTTAAGTAATGAAGAGTTACATGCTAAACTTGCAGCTGTTGATGAAGCGGGGGCAAAAGACATTCATCCTAATAACCGTAAACGTGTTATTCGAGCACTTGAAATTTATGAAACTTCAGGGGTTAAAAAATCTGAAATGATTGAAAAACAAGAACATAAAATGATTTATGACGCTTGCTTAATCGGATTAACGGATGATCGTAATGTTTTATATGATCGTATCAATAAGCGTGTTGATACGATGTATGAAACAGGGTTAGTTGAAGAAGTAAAAGCTTTATTTGATGAAGGTATTCCGGCTGAATCTCAGTCGATTCGAGCGATTGGATATAAAGAACTTTATGATTATTTTAAGGGATTGATTTCATTAGAAGAAAGTAAAGAATTAATTAAACGAAATTCCCGACGTTATGCAAAACGTCAATATACATGGTTTAATAATCAAATGGATGTTACATGGTTTAAGGTTGATGTACAACATTTTGATAAAACAGTTAAAGAAGTGTTAACTTATGTTCAGAATAAATAAAAAGGAGATTTTTAATCTCCTTTTTATGTGCGCCCGGCATGGGTATTATCTAACGGGTTAAAGTCCCGAGTACGTCCAAGTAGCGGAAAGTACATAGCCTAAGACAAGG
>NZ_JAMQUU010000127.1:0-2412 GCF_025594975.1 Turicibacter sp. T129
AATGGGAAATACGATTCAATTTTCATAACATTCACAAGGAGTACTTCACTAAATGAGCACTCCTTTTTGTGATACTCTTTTCTACTAGGCTGAATAGTTACAATTATTTTTTATAAAAAAATAAGGATATTATTAATCTAATACCCGTTATTTTTCAACTATTTTATTTTTTATTAAACATGAACAAATTTCAAATATTTAATTAAAATCAACTTCAAAACTCATTCCAGTTAATATTGATTTAAAAGAATAATCTAAATTATACATTTTTAAAATTTGTTGAACTATGTATAATCCTAACCCATTCCCCCCACTACTCTTATTTCTATCAAAATCAACTCTATAAAATGCCTCAAAAATATGTGCTAAATGTTCTTCTGAAATTGGCTTACAATCATTTTCTATAATAAGTTTTTTATCTTTTATATATATTCTTATTTCCTTTCCTTCATCAGTATAATTTACTGCATTAGAAATAATATTAGAAATTGCTTTAGTAAATAATTTTTCATCTACTTTAATATTAAAAGACTCTTTTAAATTCATTTTAATATTAATTTTCTTTGACTTAGCTATTAATTTATATGGTTCTATGTTCTTTTGAACTAAACTACCTAAATCTAATACACTTTCATTTTTATTATTTATTATATTAAGTTTTGAAGTATCTAAAATTTCCTGAACCATTTTACTTAATTCACTAACTATATCCTTACATTTTTCTAAATATATATAATGATTTTTATATTTTCCTATATCATATAACATATTTTCAATCATTATATTCATACTCATTAGTGGTGTCTTAAGTTCATGTGATGCGCTTCTTAAAAAATCCACCTTTATTTTTTCAGATTCACTTACATTTTTTATTTCCTCTTCCAATGATACAATTGTATTTAATAAATTTTCATATAAACTATTTACATTAGCTGCTAATATTCCTATTTCATCTTCAGTTTCTACCTTACAAAAGGCTTCTTTATTTAAATTCTCCATTTTTTTTGTAACATCACAAATTTCTTTTATTGGAGTTGTAATTTTTCTTGCATATATATATGATGCAATAAGTGCTATAAGCAAGCTTATAAAAATAGAATATGGAAGTATTTTTAATATAACATCTCTTGTTTCTGTAAATGATTCTAAATCCATTACTATTTTAGCACTTCCATTTACATCATTACTTTTTTTAAAGTCCCTACTTTTTATTATTGATAAATTATTTATATTAATATATTGACCGAATCCATCATCACCTATAACTTCTCTATTTTCATCATTAAAATTTTCTATAATATTTTCACCAATTAAATTAGGAATTATTAAAGAGTTTTCTGTAATTTCCTCTTCATTAACATATATATCTACTTTGTGCAAACCTTGAAATACCCTTTTTTCATCTCCTATAGTAAGTAAAACTTGAATATTATATTTTTCAGCAAAATTCTTTGCTATCTTAAATGATTCCTCATTATCAGATTTACTTACTTGTTCAATTAAAGCTTCAATAATTTTATCAGCTTCCTTTTGTTTATTATTCACATATACCTTGGGTAATGCTAAATAAATTAAAACATTTGAAATTAAAATTATTACACTTATTATCCCCATGGTAAATATATATGTTTTTGAAAATAGCTTTAACTTATTCATCATTGCTCCTCAAATTTATATCCAATTCCCTTAACTGTTACTATACAATCTAATAACAACTTTTTTCTTATATTTTTAATATATACATCAATAACCCTATCATTTGGTGCTTCTTCAATCCTCCATAAATTATCTAAGATTTGTGCTCTTGTTAAAACCTTTCCCTCATACTTTAATAATAACTCTATTAATTTTATTTCCTTAGGTTTTAAATCAATATTTTCGCCATTCTTTCTTGCTGAATATCCTTCAAAATCAATTTCTATATCTCCATAACACCACTTTTTATTTTCACTAACTTTTACTCCTCTTCTAAGAAGTGCTTCTATTCTTTTATGTAAAACTATTATTGAAAATGGCTTTGTAATATAATCATCTGCCTCTTCATCAAAACTCATAATTTGGGTATAATCATCACTCATTGCTGTTAACATAATTATTGGAACATTGCTTTCTTGTCTAATTTTATTTAAAACAACAAATCCGTTAGCCTTTGGAAGCATTATATCTAAAATTACTAAATCAATTTTATTATTCTTAAATAATTCTATTGCTTGCATTCCATCTTCTGCACTTATAACGCTATATCCAACCTCTGCTAGATATTCACTTACGCCTTCCCTTATTTCTTTTTCATCTTCAACAATTAATATATTAATTTTCATTTATATTTTCCTCCATTTTATATAATATATATCAAAATGAATTTATTTTATAAATACATAATAACATAAAGTTTCACTTATAAACAAAATA
>NZ_JAMQUU010000128.1:0-376 GCF_025594975.1 Turicibacter sp. T129
TGGGCTATAGCCAAGCGGTAAGGCAACGGACTTTGACTCCGTCATGCGCTGGTTCGAATCCAGCTAGCCCAGCCAATGATGTCCTGCTAGCTCAGTTGGTAGAGCATCTGACTTTTAATCAGAGGGTCAGAGGTTCGAGTCCTCTGCAGGACACCATTTTTAAGAAATAGGCGCGTGCCTTGAAATAAATGAAATGCCTGGGTGGCGGAACTGGTAGACGCACAGGACTTAAAATCCTGCGGGTGGTGACACCCGTGCCGGTTCGATTCCGGCCCTAGGCACCAACTAAATAGCGCCCATAGATCAAGTGGATAGAGCGTTTGACTACGGATCATAAGGTTAGGGGTTCGACGGCTCTTGGGCGCGGCATAAAATT
>NZ_JAMQUU010000129.1:0-1115 GCF_025594975.1 Turicibacter sp. T129
ATTTTTTATTCCAAATAAAAGAAGTGTGGGAATCACCCACACCAAATATTATAGAACCATAGAAAATTACCCCAATTTTAGAATCTAGTAGCAATGTACTGTTTCAATTTTTTTATAACTAAAGAAAATTGATATGATCACTTTAATACTTTATAGATGAAGAAGGTTACTTTAACTATTTATCTATTAAATTTTTAATTCCTTCTGGTAGAAGTTTAAGAATAGTATTGATTTATTAACTAGTTTTAGAAATGGGGACAGATAGTTATTATGAGATGTTAAATATAAATCAAGTTTACTCAGTATTGTGTTAGCATAATAGAATTTTTTCAAATAAGGGATTATAATTCATGAAATTAGGGTTGTTGACTCCATATCAGATGTGTTCATATAATAGCTTTGAATAATCATGACCCTCAATTTAATAGTGATTAATCCTAATTTCTTTTTTTATTTTAAAATATTGAAATACACCTTTTGATAGTCTGCTTTTTTAGATATGTTACTAGTTGATTAGATAGTAAGGAAGATGGATTGAAAATGAAGATAATGATATTATTATAGATTGTTTATATAAAAAGAATCCTCAGTATAACAGCGTATAATTTCATATAGATCAGGTTTCACTATTTAGTTTGAATTATTTAAGATAATCTTCTTTAAATCAAGATTTATGAGGTTTAGCCATTTTTCTATGAGCATTATAATAAGATATCATTTATGAAGTTTACTTGATGATTTTTTTATTTTAACGTGTCTTAAAGACGAGGCTTTTTAAAAAATTATTTATTAATCATATTAAATAATTTTCGATTCAAATACATAATTTTGTTGTTTGGATAAAGGTAAACATAATACTTTAATTTAGTATGATTATGGTAGTTAGCTCAAATTTAATATACTGTTGGAAAGTAAGGATATTCTTTTACCGATGATAGAATAAATTTTTATATAAAAATAAAAAAAGCCGTTGACATAGATAGATGGGCATGATAAACTAATTGAGTGCTGATTTTTAGGATAACAAACCTAAAGATGTCAAAAAAAAGTATTTGACATAAAACGACAAACATGGTAAACTAAAGAAGTCGCATTAAGGGAACAGGCCCGTTGGT
>NZ_JAMQUU010000013.1:0-34900 GCF_025594975.1 Turicibacter sp. T129
ACGTACGGTGGTGTGAGAGGACGATGATTAAATTAATTAATTATCTCCTACTCGATTGTATAAATGAAAACCACCTGCTATGCAGGTGGTTCTAAAAAGCTTTTAGCGTGGTAATAAAATAATAACTGGAGGAAAAAACATCTAATATTAAGAGAAGCTATTCATAGGCTAACAAGTAATAGTAAAAAAAGAGTTCATTTTATTTTGAGAGTAAAGATAAAGGTTAGATGATTATTTATGTGGAGATGAAAAAAAGTAGGTCTTAAAGAGACAAAGAAGATGTAAATGATAAGCGTAGGTGTAAATAGGTAGTTGAAAAGATGAAATTAAGAGAGGAGACTAGAAATCCTTTGAGGATTAACGGAGAATGTGGTGCAGAAGTTAAGAAATTCAGAAGGCCTTTCAGGCCTAGGCCGGTAAAATAGGCTTTTAGCCGCAGAGAAAACCACCAGTTCTACTGGTGGTTTTTTTTGTAAATGAATAAGAAAAAATTGAATATACTAAATAGCAATAGACTAATGATAGACATAGTAAATCTATAAGAATAATTATGTTATTTATAAATAGAGGAGTGTGAATTAAACGATGATTACGACTATAACGTTGAATCCTGCATTAGATAAATTAATGCAGATTGATGCTCTAAATATTGGCGAAACGAATCGCACTGAAATTTTGAGTGAATCTGCTGCGGGTAAAGGGATTGATGTAGCTAAAGTGATTCGAGATTTTAATCGCGAAGTAAATGCCACTGGTTTTTTAGGCGGAATAGTGGCACCTATTTTTAAGCAATGCTTTCAAGATGAAAAAATTAATGATCATTTTATTAATATTAAAGGCACAACGCGTACAAATATTCAATTATTTGATACTAAAGGAAAGCGCACAGAATTACTTGAAAAAGGACCTGAAATTGAAACAAATGAATTAACGGAGCTCTTACATAAGGTAGAAGAGTTAGCAAAAAAAAGTACAGTTGTTGCGATTTGTGGGAGTGCACCTCGAGGAGTTGATGAAGATTACTTCACTAAACTTATTCAACTTTGTAAAAACTACTGTGATAAGGTTATTGTAGATACATCAGGATCTTTATTGAAAGTCGCTATTGAACAAAAACCATGTTTAATTAAACCGAATCAAGATGAAATGCTTGAGTTAATGGGAGTTAAATCTGCGACTCAAGATCAAATGATTGAGTTTGCTCAAGAAATTTGTCGACAAGGGATTGAGTATGTTCTAATTTCATTAGGAAAAGAAGGGGCAATGTTAGTCTCAGAACAAGGTGCTTGGAAAGGAAAGGCGCCAGAAGTTGAAGTTAAGAGCACACTTGGATGCGGTGATACCGTTGTGGCTTCAATGTGTATCTCTTTCGCAGAAGGTGACCAGCCGGAAGAGATGTTAAAAAAAGCAATTGCTTTATCGAGTGCGAATGCTATGACTTTTGAGACAGCTCATGTGATTGAATCTGATTATAAATCTCTATTGCCTCGCTGTCATGTTGAAAAAATTAAATAAAAGAAATCCAACACCTCTAGCGTAATTGATGTTAGAGGTGATTTTTATGTTTGATATCAGTGGACGAGAATGGATAGAGGAAGAATATTTACGACTTCATGAGCAAGGATTGGTTCAGGAAAAGGACGTCGTAAAGGTGATAGGGGTTCACAATCAAATGTGTGAGCGCTGTTTGAATCAATCTGATGAATGGTTTGGTACTTTTACTTACAAGGAACAATTGATTACCTATTGTCGCCAATGTTTAGATTTTAAAATGGTAGATAACTGTCATTATTTATATCGCTCATTAATGCCTGCAAAAATAACAGACAATGCTCATGTATTAAATATAGATTTTAAACTCTCTTCACTTCAACAAAGAGCCTCTGATTTTGCTAAAGAGATTTTAGAAGCAAATGATTTAGGCCTGATCTGGGCTGTATGTGACGCTAGCGTATGAAAACCGAAAAGTATTAAAAAAATAAGCTATTGATTCCAAGTAATTTGAAGCCCATCCTCAGTTACGACTATTTTATTTATAAATAAATCAACAATCGCAGTTTGCATTTCTAGGTCACATTCAAATAAGTTAGGGATCCCGTTTTTAATGAATTGTTCAATCTGAGATTGTTCATATTCTGTTTCTTCTGCTTGTGCTAAGAGTGTTTCCTTCTGAATGTTTAAATCGGCTAATTTAGCGTCGAGTGAAGTTTTAGATAATCTATCATCCATATACAAATCCAGTAGTTTATTTATTTTCTTATCAATACGTTTAATTTGTTTAATGTAGTTCATTGGGCTATGACTTAAGTCAATTTCGCCACTTGTTTCTAAATTTTTAATACGAGTGAAAATTTCTTTTTCAAATTCATCACGGCGAATCGTTCTGTTAAAACATTTACTTTCGTAATGAGAAGGTGTTTTTCTACGATTACAGATTAGATAATGATAGGTAGCTTTCTCACCAGTTGCTAATTTATCTGTATGAGAGTATGAACGATATTCTTCTCCACATCGAGCACAAAAAACTTTTCCTGTAAAAACTTTATTTTTTACTTTTCCAAAATTTGAACCTCTATTTTCTTTGAAGGTCTGTTGTACTTGATTAAATAAATCTTCAGATATAATGGGTTCATGTGCGCCTTTATACCATTCACCTGCGAAAGAAACCTCACCAATATAAACTCGATTTTGTAGGAGGTGAACAAGTCGTTTAACTTTAAGCTTAGTAAAACCCTCTTTTTCTAATTGATCTTGAACTTTAGTATAAGATTTTAATTTTATATAGTCTTCAAAGATTCGTACAATATGTTTCCGTTCTTCTTCATTGACGACCAATTCTCCACGAGCTAGACGAGTATAGCCATAGGGAGCTGTCGCTGAACCACCTGACCATAATCCTTCTTCTCGTACCATTTTGTGATGACAGCTTCTTAAACGTTCAAGAATGGTCTCACGTTCGAGTTGAGCGAATACAGATAAAACGCCAATGGCTGCACGTCCAAAAGCAGTAGTGGTATCGATTGTTTCAGATAGCGAAATAAATTCAACTTCATGGGGTAAAAATACTTCTTCAATTAAATAAAGTGTATCCCGTTGACTTCGACTTAGACGATCTAAGCGATAAACGATAACCATATTAATTTTTTTATTTTTAATATCTTTTTGTAATTGTTGTAGGGCAGGGCGATTTAAATTAGACCCGCTATAACCTGCATCAATATATTCCTGTGTATGGGTCCATCCTTTAGAGGTACAAAAAGCTTCTAGTCGTTCCCTTTGTAGCGGGATACTATAATTATCGATTTGTTGTTCGGTTGAAACTCTTGAATACAATGCCACTTTCATCTTTATCCCTCCGCTTATTGATTCCAAATCACTTGTAATCCATCCTCTTTCACAATGATTTTATCCACGAATAAATCAATAATGGCGGTTTGTGTATCTAAGTCACATTCGAATAAGTTAGGAATTCCTTTTTTAATAAAGTCCTCCATTAGAGATGTTTCGTATTCTGTTTCTTTTGATTGAGATAGTAATTTCTCTTTTTGAGAATTAAAATCTGCTAATTTAGCGTCAAGTGCATCTTTTGGAAGTCTATCATCCATGTATAAATCGAGTAACTTATTGATTTTCTCATTGATCGCCTCAATCTTTTTTGAGTAGTCAACAGGTGTACTCTTTTTAGTAAATTCAATTTCACCACTTGTTTCTAAGTTTTTAATGCGGTTGAAAATCTCATTTTCCAAGTCTGAACGTCTAATATTACGGTTAAAACATTTACTTTCATAGTAAGATGGCATCTTACGACGGGAACAAACCATATAGTAATAAGTCCCACCAGTTTTTTTATCCTTTGCAGAGTAAGAACGATAATTCTCCCCACAGCATCCACAAATAACTTTTTTTCTGAAGACATTATTTTTTATCTTTCCGAAATTATAACCTTTGAAGTGCTCATTTACCTTTTGCGCTGCATTAAATAAATCAACCGATATAATCGGTTCATGTGACCCTTTGAACCATTCACCTGCAAATGAAACTTCACCAATGTAGAGCCTATTTTTAAGTAATGAAGTAATACGGGCATGTCGTAGAGGAGGAAAACCTTCTTGTTCTAATTTCTTTTGAACTTTAATATAGGATTTCAATGTGACGTACTCTTCGAATATTCTCACGATATGTTTCCGTTCTGCTTCATTAACTATTAACTCTCCACGTTTAAGTCTAGTGTAACCATATGGACTAGCATCAGAACCACCAGCCCAAAGACCTTGGTCACGAACCATTTTGAGACGACCACTTCGTAGACGTTCAGTAATTGTCTCACGTTCTAGTTGAGCAAATACTGACATGACTCCAATCATGGCTCGACCAAATGGTGTGGAAGTGTCAATGGTTTCTGAAATGGATATGAACTCCACATTATTAGGAAGAAACATTTCTTCGATTAAATAAAGGGTATCCCGCTGACTTCGGCTTAAACGATCCAGGCGATAAACAATAACGGCATTTATCTTTTTACTTTTAATATCTTTTTGTAACTGCTCAAGAGCAGGGCGATTTAAATTAGATCCGCTATACCCAGCATCCACATATTCTGTAATATCATCCCAACCTTTAGACGTACAAAAAGCTTTAATACGTTCTTTTTGTAGCGGGATACTGTAGTTTTCAATTTGTTGCTCGGTTGAAACTCTCGCGTACAATGCTACTTTCATCATGATTCCTCCTAAGACTTTTGAAGTCTTTTTTATTGATTCATAGATATCTCTAGCCGATTTCTATTCTAAAAATGGACTAATAGTATAACAGTATTTTCCAATTACATTCATGTCCTTAATATCATTTTCAACAAGTGTAATGAGTTCACCTTCTTCCATCACCGGTCGTAGTGTGACGATATCCTTATCTACAATGTATAATTTTCTAATCATCGCTTCATTTCCGTTAAGAGAGACAGCCACGATATCACCGCTATTAATTTTGGTCTTTTTATTGAAGATAGCAAAACAATAACCAGTGATAAATGTTGGATGTGCCACCTGTATTCCAAAGAATTGTCCGTCGTTATCAGGGTAGGGGTTTTTAATTTTAGCAATCTGATTTCCAAGAGTATCTCCATAAATGGCATCGTATATTAAAATTTCATCTATTTCACAAGGGATATATTCCTCTGCACCGAGTAAGACTAGGTGAGAAATATTTAACGCTTTTGAAAGTAGTTGTAGTTTGTCACGCTTGATGTTTATAATGTCACCCGATTCCCATTTACCGACTGTTGTACGGTCAGCATGACATAGATCCGCTAATTCCTGTTGAGTAAGTCCAAGTTCTAAACGTCGTGATTTAATAATATCTTTCATTTCTATTAATTTATTAGTCATCTTATCCATCATCCTTTATACGCTTGATTACAGTATCATCATATCGAAGTCAAAGGTTATCTGCAATGGTTCTACGTGAGTCTGTATCACTTTCTGGAAACATTCGACAAACAAAAACAGAAATCAACAAGGGAAAGGTGATTTAACACCACAATCCACATAAAATAGTTTTTATGTCGAAAACTAGAACAATATTCAAGAAAGATGTTTGTTTTTATAAAAAAATAAATAGTAATTCACGAATGTTAGCGGTTACACGTTGTTAGGATGAAAATATTGTTATATTATAAGTGTGACCCAAGTCAACATTCAGGGGATGGAATAGATTGAGTTTTGGTTAGAAGAAAGATAATAGGGAGGGAATATCATGAACACTGCATTGTTTAAGGACTATGTCGAATTAAGGGGAATGAACTTTAATCAATTTGCGAAGGCTTTAGGGGTGAAAAAAAGTTATATTTGTGCACGTATGAAGTATCCTGACAGATTATCAACAGAAGATATAAAGTCAATGGCACATCTCTTGGAGTTAAGACCGTATGAAATTACGAATGTGTTTTTCCCAGAAGAGGCTATTTTTAGTCTCTCTGACTTTTTTAATAAAGCTTAATTTTTTTTTATCTGTTAGGTGATTTTATTCAATATTAAAATTTGTATTCAAGATATATAAGTGATTAAAAATCACATAACGATAATATTTTTTACTATTTAGGTGATTTTATTCATCTTTTTGGTGAAGTTACAAGAGATGTTAAGGGGGAATAGAAATGAAAGTTAATACACCGCTAGGCATCATTGAATTTCCTGATGCGCTAATGAATTATGGTTATGCATCGGTGGATACGAAAAAGCCTTTAAAGAAATTAAAGATTCAAACGTTTGATGAGGGGAAAGAAATTTTATGGTATCGTAATGCAGCGAATCAGGCGATTACGGAGATTAGTTGTAGGAAAGATAAACCACAGGACTATGAATATACGTGTCCATGCGGTTATGAATTAAAATCGGGGTTTAATTTAGAAAGCATCAGATGTCATCAATGCGAAGAACTGATGACTAAAACATACATCGGGGTCGTGGCACAAGTTGTTTAGATCGATGGGGGGATGAAGATGTTAGCGGGATTTTTATTTAAAGAATATGAGATGAATCAGGAGGGGGTTGTAACAGGCTATAAAGTTCTTTTGAAAAATGAACAAGTTGCAACCCTTGAATATCGAAGTCATACGTGGATTGGGGCCATTGTCAAAGATATCAATATTATTACTAAGCGTGATCAATCCGTGATGCGAGTCGCGGGTTGGATTATTCATGAATTAAAGGGATAGGATTTCTAATGATTCATCACGATCAGCAGATAGAAAAGGTGTTCGACAAAAAGAGAAGAAATTCTTCTCTTTAACGAACTTGTATAGGATATTAACAAGTCGACCATTTTTAGATTTTGTCGAATAAGTGGGAGTCGAAATGGGGGAAGTCGTGATGAAGAAAAAAGTATTTGATGATTATGATTATGAGAACTTTTATAATCAATCCTTTCATGAGCAAACAGGGGAATTATTAAATGATGGTGTAAAGTCATTAAGGGGAGTGGCTTATACCACAGCAACGATTAAAGCGGGAAATCAGTTAGAAGTAGAGATTTATCCCTCATTTAAAAAAGAGATTCCTGAGATGATTAGACGATTTAAACAAAAGAAAAGTCGTGAAAGTAGTGAGCAACAGAAAAATTTAAATGATCGTAATGCGAAGAAAAAGTTAATGCGATTAGTTCATGAGAATTTTTATACGGGTGATTACTGGTGTACGCTAACGTTTAAAGATGAACCTGAGGATTTAGAAACGGCTGAAAGATTAAGTAAGAATTTTTTTAGGCGGATTAACCGAGCAAGAAAGAAAAAAGGGTTAGAGAATGCGAAGTATGTTTATGTCATTGAAGAGGGAACAACGGGAACCGAGCGATTCCATCTTCATTTAATTATGGATAATGGGTTAACCAAAGCAGAAGTGGAATCTAAGTGGAAACTAGGTGCATCGACCATTCGAACATTAAATTACTACAAAGAAGAAAATTTCATTGGGATTTGTAAGTACATGATGAAGGATGAAGAAACGTATAAAAGAACGGCTTCCAGATTAAAAGGGAAACGCCGTTGGGGAAGTAGTAAGGGAAATCTTGTGTTACCCAAGCCGTCAAAGAATCGCACGAAAATGAGTAAGCGTAAGGTCATGGATATGGTGTTAAATCAAGATTCGATTGGTGAGAAGTTAGAGCGAGACTATCCCATGTATCAATTTAAAGAAGTGGAAATTAGATACAATGATTGGAACGGTTTGTTTTATATCTATGCTCGCATGCAAGATAAACGAAAACGAATGAGGGTGAGAAGATGAAACAGTTAGAAGTGATTTATCCATTTGATATTGAAGTGTTGGCAGAAACAAAACGTATTTTAAGACTTTTGATTCATAATGAATTGGTTGCCATTGAGCAGAGAAATCGAGCCGAATTTTGTGCGAAGCATTGTGATCAATTAGAACAACGACTTTATCATTTGTTAAATAACTGATGATTTGAATCGGGAAAGGAGAATCGCCGTGACGTTACAAGAGTATTTGAAGCAGCATCAGATGAAGTTATCGACCTTTGCTAAAACATATAATCTGGATTATCACGGGCTTTTTCGAGTGAAACAGGGGGCAGTCACACGGGATGAAGCGATAAAGCGTGTCTTTGAACAGTTAAATATTATCAATGATGGGAAGCAGAAAGTGGGTGAACCGAACACCTCTTTTCTATCTCAGGAATGTGTGTGTATTCATTGTGAGCCTTCGGGTGACATCTATTGCTATTACCGTCATCACTTACAAGAGATAGAAGAATATTTATTACAACAGAACATTCCCTATTATGTCAGACAAGCCAAAGACTACTGGCTAGTGAAGTATGATAAGGAGGCTTTATAAAGTTGAATCGAACGGTTAGAAGAACGTGAAAGTTGAACTTTTAGCCCTTTCTTTGACAGAAGAAAGGTGATGAAAGGAAACTTTATAGGGATTCTGTTCGATGAAACTAGATTGATTTTAAATTAAGAAAAGGAGAATTGGTATGATTAATAACATTGTTTTAGTGGGGCGGACCACAAAAGCAATCGAATTAAAGCAAAACAAAAACGGGACAAACTATGTGCAATTTACCTTAGCCGTGAATCGTCCCTATAAAGATGAACAAGGTGGACAACAGGCGGATTTTATTACTTGTGTCGCATGGAATAAAACAGCGGAAACCATTGCCAACTACGTTTTAAAAGGGACGCTGATTGGAGTAGAGGGTCGATTACAAGTCAGAAATTATGAGAATGAAGCGGGAGTCCGACAGTATCTATCAGAGGTTTTAGTTAATCGATTCACTTTTCTAGAGTCTAAAAAAAGTAGTACAATACCTGAACCTGTAGAGCCTTTTAATCCCGCTATGGAAAGTAATATTAACCCGTTTGATCCAAACTTCTCAAATCCTAATTACTCTCCCACCAGTCAAAACTACAACAATCCCTTTACAACCGCTACAACTTTGGCTGGCAGTCTAAATAGGGCAATGAATCCTATTTCCGTTAGTGATGATGATTTACCTTTTTAGGGGATAATTCGTGATAAAAAAGATGGCACTCAAATTCATTTCAAGAATAGTTGATATATCTTTTAAGGATATAATCGCCAAACGTTGTATACAGGCTTTGGACCTCGGTAAATGTTTGAACTGTTTGACACTTATAGTTGGTCTGTACGGACTTTGTTTTAGGTTACGTGGCAAACTCCCCGAGTTTGCAATGATGTTTAGTTTTCTGCTGATGTGCTATACACATACGAGATGATACGTGAGGAGTGGGGGGGGATGGGATGAAAACGTAAATCGAAGTATAATTATTATTGTAACGATGACCAAGCGTTGCAAAATCTCCTCCATTTACTCATATCTATTCTTTAAACAAATGCTTTTAATGCTCATTTATAAATCAACAAGAGTTTTTTTATATTTTTCTTTTATGCCGTTCAAATGAATGGCTTTTTTAATAGCAATAAATGAAAGGGGAAGTGAAAATGGAAAACAGATTAAGAGGAAGTTCTGACAAGGTTTTTAGTGCAAGAGAGGGATTGCCTGATGAAGTCAAAAGGTTGTATGAGGCAATCGCCTGGCATTTAGAGGGGGCAGATGTGTTAAGTAATTTGGATATTGATTGTATTGAAATGACCGCCTATGCGATTTATCGAATGCGACAAGCAAGACAATCACTAGATCAAGAAGGACTATTGATTCAGCAAGGGGAAAAGCTCGTTAAAAATCCTGCGGCTAACATTGAAAAAGACTATCAGAAGATTTTTTGGCAGGGGTGTGTTCAGTTGGGGCTTAGTCCAGTTAGTCGAGCCAAACTAAGTAAATGATGAAGGCTACGTTTCAATCTGAAAGGGGGTGTGAAACGTGATAGCAACCAAAATGATAGAGGTCTTTTCACATGAAATTAGTGTGCCAGTTGGGGGAATGACATTGGTAGTTTTTTTAATGATCTGTGATATTCTAAGCGGGATTTTTAAAGCCATCGCACAGAAGCGGGGGATTAATTCGACCATCGGAACGAACGGACTCATTAGAAAGGCGGGGGTCTTATTGGCTTTATTAGTATTTATTGTGGTGGATTCTCTTGTGGAATTAAACTTTGTTTCGCTTATTCCAAATGAGGTGTTAGAGGTGTTCAAACTTCAACAGACATGTATTGGACTTAGCCATGTTATGTTAGGCTTTTTTGGACTCTTTGAACTTGTCAGTTTATTTGAGAATTTAGGCGAAGTTGGAGTGCCATTACCAAACTTTATCATGAAATCTATAGAACGCTTAAAAGTTACATTAGAGGGGGAAGAATAAAAATGTATATTATTAAACAAAATTTAGTCGCATCAGAAAACTATTCCATCAAATGTCCACATTCCATGACTGCCGAATTTATCGTCGTTCATAATACGGCTAATGATGCAACCGCACAAAATGAGGTTGCCTATATGATTCGTAACAAAAATCAAGTGTCGTTTCATTATGCGGTAGATGATCAAGAAGTCGTGCAAGGATTGCCAATTAATCGTAACGCTTGGGCATGTGGCGATGGAGCGAATGGAAAAGGGAATCGCAAAGGAATTCAAGTTGAGATTTGTTATTCTAAATCAGGGGGAACACGATTCGATAACGCTGAAAAAAATGCCGCACACTTTATCGCCACTCTTTTAAGAGAGCGAGGTTGGGGCATTGAAAAGGTGAAAAAACATCAAGATTTTAGAAATAAATATTGCCCTCATCGCACCCTTGATAAGGGGTGGAATGGCTTCCTTCAAATGATTAAAAGTTATTTAGATGATATCCCTGTAACCTCCTCATCAGGCTTTAAAGTTGGCGAGAAGGTTCGAGTGAAGGAATCAGCCACACAGTATGCCACAGGACAAGCACTAGCATGGTTTGTGAAAGGCTCGATTTATGAAGTCACAAAGGTAGCGGGAGATAAACTGTTGTTATCGGATATTATTTCTTGGGTTTGGATCGATGACGTGGAAAAGGTGAGTGCTAATACCGTTGTTGCAACAGATTACACCTTCTTAGTTGAGATTATCTGCGACGAGCTAAACCTCAGACAAAAAGCTGATTTTAATTCAAAGGTGATGGGAGTTGTTAAAAAGGGGGAAGTATTCACGATCGTGGACCAACAAAATGGATTATATCAATTGAAATCCGGAGCGGGATGGATTTCAGCCGGAACTAAATACGTTCAAAAGATATAAAATAATATGCTATAATAATGATAGGTGGAAACCTAAATATAATACTAAAAATCAAATATCAAAAATGAACAGCAAAAAGAGGTGAATTCGAACTCATTCGTTTCCACCTCTTTTTTATTTCATCATTATTATCCCGTATGTGTACGACACTAGGCCCGACTACGGTATTACATTACAAACTCTGGGAGAGTTTGTCGCATAGCCTAAAACAAAGTCCGTACAGACCAATAACAAGTGTTAAATAGTACAAACATTTACCGAGGTTCAAAGTCCGTATACAACGTCTGATGAATATATTCTTAAAAGATATATCATCTATTCTAGAAATGAATTTAAGGCTTCCTTTTAACTACTGCTATCTTGATTATCGTGAGCATCCCGCTACAAGAACTATCCAAACTTCAATGCCGACAGAAAAACATAACAATTCATGGATAGGCTAATCATGTTCACACATCATTAGCCTTTTCTTATTGATTGCTAAGGTGCAAATCTAATGATTTTTGCACTTAGCGAATAAATTTATTTTTAAACTAGATGTTCCCTAACCATTCAATCCTCACTCATGCCTTCCATACTAGCATATGGTTAGGGCGGTGAGTCTTGATGGTTAGCTTTGTATTTAACAAAGGTTATAGCATGGTAGCGGGAGAGTGTTATTTATTTACAAAGAGTAAATCTAAGTATATAGAATTTGATAAAGCCCAACTGTTGCAAGAAGCAACGATTGGGCTTTATCATTATCAACAATGTTATAAGGATTTAAATAACGGTTCAAAAATGAACGGTTATTTACTCAGATTACTAAACGATACCTACTGATTAAAGAAGTAGTAATTATAGCAAGACAGATAAGAAAACGAACACGGCAAGTTTGCGGTGTTGGTATCCATGATGTTTTGAGATAGAGATATAAAAAAATGCCCCGTTAGAAACGATAAACTGTAATATAGGGAGTATGTATAGGCTCGATGTAGTCTAATGATCTTCTAGTACCTTTTCTTTTTCTTGCCCCTTTTCTTTCTATTCTATTCCCTTTTGAATCATATTTTTCATTATTGATTATACTGATTTCTAGTTCAGATTTCCGATTATTCTTCTTTTTATGTGAGTTTATGGATGCTTGATATTTCTCCCGTAAGAAAGCATTGTGATTATTCATAATAGTTTGATATTTTGTTTTCTCTAAATAGCATAATCCTTTAATTTTCTCAATTTGATTTAAAGGAACTTTCTGCTTTATATCTACAACAGATGTAAATTTCAAACCTTCAGACTGATGTATAAGAATTTCAGGATTACTTTTTGTTTTTTTAAAATTGTGTTTGGATTTTTTAGTGTTTTTCGTTGTTGAGGAAAAAGTAGTTTCGTAGTTAGGATTATATTTATATAGGCGTAATCCAAAATAGATATTATTTGATTTGATGATTAATATTGGAACTACTTTCTTATTTGATAATCGTCCAAGTATGATTTCAGATTCATTAAAGTGTTTATTCATTTTTATCGCTCATTTCTGTAGTTTTTATAAATTCCCCATAGAGTCCAATCTGTATAGGTAAAGTTTAACACTGGAAATAAATGGTGTAAAGAGGGGGTGAACAGTCGTGATAAAAATTTTAAAAGATATGAACAGTAAGCAGGAGCATCCCGCTACAAGAATTATTCTAACTTCAATTCCCGCTACTAATATTAAATAGATAGGCTAATCATGTTCGCACATCATTAGCCTTTTCTTATTTGATGCTAAGGTGCAAATCTAACGATTTTTGCACTTAGCGAATTCTTTTAAAACAAGACATTCCCTAACCATTCAATCCCTTTATTTGCCCCACATCATGCTGATGTTAGGGGCTTTAGGGCTTGATGTTTAGGTGTTGCTTAACAGAGGGGAATTCTTAGTAGCGGGAGAGTGTTCTTTCTAATTAAAGATTCAATCTAAGTACATAGAATTTGATAAATCCCCAACTGTTGCAGGGCGCAACGATTGGGGCTTTATCATTATCAACCATATTATAAATAAGGACGTAAATAACGGTTCAAAAATGAACGGTTATTTACTCAGATTATTAACCGATATCTACTGATTGAAAAGATATTCTTTATAGTAAGATAGTAAGAAAACCAACACGGTAGACTACGGTGTTGGTATCCATGTCTTTTGTGATAGGGATATAAAAAGAATTTTAAATAATCAGGAGTATCCCGCTACAAGAATGAATCTAAGTTCAATTCTCATTAATAAATGGATAGACTAATCATGTTTGCACATCATTCGCCTTTTCTTATTTGATGCTAAGGTGCAAATCTAATGATTTTTGCACTTAGCGGAAATCCATACTTAAACAGCGTAATCACTAAACATTCAATCCTCCCGTGCCACCATCCTAGCGTATGGTTAGGGCGTGGGGCTTGATGTTTAGTACTGTATTTAATAAAGGTCATTCAGAGTAGCGGGAAAATCATTTTTCTACTTAGTGTTTAACTTAGTACCTGGTTTCATGAAGCTGCTAACTGTTGCAAGGCAAGAATTAGCGCTTCATGATCCTAAACATTTATTATAAAAATTTTGTTGTTCATAAAAAGTTGTCATTCTTCGAGTAGAATGATCAATCACAAATAATAAGAAAACCAACACGGCATAAATGCGGTGTTGGTATCCATGATCATTGTGATAAAGATATAAAAAAGGATTGAAATGATCATAGGCATCCCGCTACAACGAAAGATAAAATCTTATCCCCAAAAGAAAGAACTAAATATCAATCCCACCAAGTCACCCGCCTATTGCATACGTCGGGTGTGGTGTGGTTTGATATTTAGTTACTGTATTTAACGAAGGTCATTTATCGTAGCGGGAAATCACTTAACGTTTTTAATATTTATAAGTATGAAAAAAGCCCTAATGATTGCAGGGGGGAAGCAATGATTAGGGTTTACTTTAATGTAAATATATAATTATAAGGAAGAGTAGAAAGTAAATTTTCAATACATGCTAGGGGAAGTAGCACCCTAATGTTATTGGCATAAATGTTTAAAAGTATTCACTTTATTTAAAATAAGTGATGATCGTGCCTTCATTAACAAGAGAGTATTTGACTAACCATAGGTGTCCCGCTACCATGCGTGACTAAACTTCAAGGCTTCCTAATAACAATAGAAAATGGATACTGTTAAGACTTGTTTTTAAGAATGGACTGAACATTCTCAACTGTTAATTCTTCTTTTTTATAATGAATATACCCGTGACATGTAGGACACAATGTTATGAGCTCGTTTATTTGTACTTTCCGTCTTCCCTTAGATTTATGTAATGGTTTAGTGTGGTGAACATGTAAAGTATTTTTAAAGGGATCAACTGGTGTTAATCCGCAACATTGACACGTATAGTTATCACGTTCAAGAACAATTTTCCTTGCATTTGAACTTCGTTGGCTTACAGTTATGGTGCGTGTTTGCTGTTTCCCCTCATATAATCCAACTTCAATATTTAATTCTGCTTCAATATCTTCATTTTCATCAAACTCAATATCTTCCATAAATGATTTTGCTAATTTTGCATCAATAATTTTTTTGTATTCTTCGCCTTTCTTTGGATTGTAGTTTCTATATTTTTTATAGGCACATCCGATTATAGATAATTGTGAGTGAATAGCACCCCGTTTGCTACTATGAACGTCTAGTTTTTGCATAATCTCAGCGACTAAATCAGCGAATTTATCTGCTTTCTTTTCATGACTTTCTCTAAATCCATCTAGTTTTACTAGTAAGTCTTTATCTTTATATTTTAGAACCATATCCACTACACAATCTGCTAATATTTCCATCCTTTCATGTGTCCATTGAATATTTTTTTCTTTATTTTCACTAGTTTTTAGTGACGTTTCATTTGAATTCATCTCTATTCTCCTTTTTCCTCATTTATAACTAGTCCTTATCTTAACATAAAATAATTGTTTGGCTAGTAAAAAAAGACTTCTTTTTAAATCAGACATTAAAGGTGATTTAATGCAGCGCTCATATTTGTAATAGCTAAGTGATAGGGATGTAAAGCAGGAAGTTGCTAATCGCAATTATTCCGCTGCAAGAACTAATCAAACTCCAATGCCTAAAAAAAAATAATCATTAATGGATAGGCTAATCACGTTTTCACGTCATTAGCCTTATCTTATCTTCCATACCTAAACAAGGTCATCACTAAATATCCAAGTCACCTATGCCCACATACTGTCGTATTGTGGTGGCGAGTGCCTTGATATTTAGGGTGATGTTTAAGAGAAGACAGGCATAGTAGCGGGATATTATTCTCTCTAATGCAAGAATAAAGCCTAGTACATAGAAATTGATAAAAGCCTCAACGGTTGCAAGGCAACTATTGGGGCTTTTATCAATATAAAGAGAAATATGAATACAAAGTCCGTCAATAACGGTTTAGTCATGATCCATAAACGGAAGGCGCTGAACCATTATTTACTCCTGCTATTAAACAATATCTTCTGATTCAGGAAGAAATCGATGTAGCAAGAAAAGTAAGAAAACCAAAACGACATGAATTCATATGGTTTGGGTATCAATGTCTTTTATAGTGATAGGGATATAAGACATTGATGATATAACCATAGGCATCCCGCTACATGAAACACTCTAAATACATCTTTCCATAAAAAAACTAAACATACAATTATGCCCCATGCCTGAACCTTACGGTGGGGCAGGTGCACGAATTGTAGTTTAGTCATGTATCTAATAAGAGTCTTTCGTGGTAGCGGGATGTTCTTATCTTTGTAACTAGAAAAAATCGTAGTTCATAGAATTTGAATTAGCCACCAACGGTTGCCGATAGAGCAACTATTGGGAGGAATAATAGTTTTAAATCCTAGAAGAGTGTAATATCAACTGTTCCAGGATTTTTTTATTGTTTAGTTGAAAATGCGAACAAAAGTTTTTAAATAATATTTATGAATAAAATTTTTATGATATACTTTATAAGAGAATTTTTTTCTTTAAGGAGATAAAGTATGTCATTTTCGTATAAAAAGTTATGGAAAGTTCTAATAGATAAAAATTTAACTAAAACAGAATTAAGAGATATGGCTTCAATATCAAATTCATCTTTAGCACGTTTGTCTAAGGATGAAAATGTAACTATGAACGTGTTAGGTAGGATTTGTAAAGTTTTAGAATGTAAAATAGAGGATGTCGTTGAGTTTATTCCTGATAAGGAGGTTTAAAAATTAATGAGAGTTGTTCAAGGAATGTTAGATTTAAAATACAAAGAAGAAATTAATGAAATTGCATGCTCTAAAGAAAAAATTAAAACCACCTTAAATACAATTTCTTTATTTAGTGGAGCCGGTGGATTAGATTTAGGGTTAATAATGGCTGGTTTTAAAATTGTTTGGGCAAATGATATTTTGAAGCCCGCTGTTGAAAATTATAGATATAATATTGGTGAGATTCATGAAGGAGATATTACTCAAATTAATGTAAATGATTTACCAGAAGCAGATGTTGTTGTTGGTGGATTTCCATGTCAACCTTTTTCTAGCGCAGGGAATAGATTAGGAATAGACGATGATAGAGGGAATATGTATTTAGAATGTATTCGTATAATAGAGGCAAAAAGACCTAAGATTGTAGTATTTGAAAATGTTAGAGGTTTACTTTCTATAAAAAATAATGATAATTCAAAATTAATTGATACAATATTATATTTATTAGAAAATTCAGGAGATGGATATAATGTATCGTTAAAATTAATAAAAGCTAGTGATTATGGTGTTCCACAGAATAGATATCGAGTTATCATTGTAGGAATTCGAAAAGATTTAGGATTTACTTTTAAATTTCCAGAGCCGTATAATATTGACTATTCAAAATTAACTCTGAAACATACATTAGATATTCCAGGAGGAACACCTAATCAAGATGAAGTGTGGGAGTTTTCTCCTCAAAGTCAAGCCTTAATACCTTATATCCCCGAAGGTGGTTCTTGGAAAAATATACCTTATGATGTGTTACCGGATAGAATGAAACGAATACGTGATAATATGAAACGATATCATTCACCTAACTTTTATCGTCGTTTTTCTCGTGATGAAATTAATGGTACAATAACAGCTGCTGCAACACCTGAGAATTGTGGAATTATTCATCCAACAGAAAATAGACGGTATTCTGTTCGTGAGGTAGCTAGAATTCAATCGTTTCCTGATACCTATAAATTTGTAGGTGATTCGATTCCTTCAAAATATAAAATAATTGGAAATGCGGTTCCCCCTAAGTTAGGTGAGGCAATTGGTAAAGCAATTATTGAACAATTAATTGAACATAAGCATTAAATTAAAAGACCTGTACTATATTTTACAGGTCTTTTAATTTGATATTATATTTTATCAAGTGTTATGTTATTATAACATTAAGATATATATAGGGGGTTATTTATGAACGTAGTATATATTAGTAAAGAAGATGTAATACAATCTATTGAATATTTTAAAGAGCTTGGTGTAAGTTCAGATGCTTCACTATTCATTTATTTAATAGCTAAGCACTTTGGGATTACAACTGCATATCCTATAACTTTCAAAACATCTGCTTTAAATGATGAGCAAAAGAAAGAATATAGAAAGGCATTATGGATGTTTGCAGGATTAGTAGATGCGAATGAGGCACCTGGAAAACGAACTTTAATATTCCCAAATGGATTTAAAAATAATGATTATTATCAACCAGGTACTGAATTTAGTGGAATAGTTGGGCGTGTTAAAGATACATTAGAAAAGAAAAATATTAATGTCCCAGTTTATAATGATGAGGATTCGGTTATTACATTAAGACATAACTATAAAGAAATAATATCAGATGAATATTTAAATGGAAAAAAGATTTCTTTAAGGCATTTAGCATCATGGTTATTTAGATATACTAAATTTGAATTTGATTCATATCCAAAGGAAGTTGAATTTTCTAGAGTTATTGAAAAATCTATTTATAAGTATTTGAAGATTACTAAACAAGACTTGCAGTGGCTTTTTGAAGATGATATTTCAATAAATCGAATTAAGCCATCAAAGTCAGCGATTACTGGAGTAGAGATACGACAAAATTTTTCTTTTGAAGCTGGAAAGGAACCAGAAGTAAATAAATCCGGAACTTCTCGAGATAGTTCGCAAGTAAGTAGTCTTTCTCTTGAGATAGTTAATCAGTATCTTGAGTTAAAAGGAGATAATCCTTCAGATCAAACTATATTCGAAACATTAAAGTTGAAAAAGCAAATTGTATTAAATGGAGTTCCAGGTGTTGGGAAATCTCGTTATACTAAAACACTATGTGAAAATGCCTTTTTTAAAGAAAGTAAGATGGTTCAATTTCATGCAAACTATTCTTATGAAGACTTTATTGGTGGAGAGACATTAGGAACTAGCAGTAATAGTAACAATACAGTAACAGAAGTAATAACTAGAAAAGGAACTTTTCTTGAGTTTATAGAAAAAGCAAAAAAGGATTTAAAAAATAATTATTTATTTATTATTGATGAGTTGAACAGAGGAAATATTGCTGAAATTTTCGGGGAGACAATTCTTATTTTAGATAGAGGATATACGGTAACTTTAGCAAAAAAAATCGACAATGTTGTAGAGATTTCTATTCCTGAAAATGTATATATTGTTGCTACAATGAATACAAGTGATCGAAATATTGCCTTTTTAGATTTAGCAATCCGAAGAAGATTTGCTTTTGTTGAATTAAAGACTAATTATGACTTCTTATCAGAAATGGTACGTTGTGATTTTTCAAGTTACGATTTTGGTAATATTTTAAAAAAAATAAATAATCGTATTCTAGAAACTTTAAAGGATAAGGAGTTATTACTAGGACAATCTTATTTTATTCCCCAAAAGGATAGTAATAATAATTATATTTGGACTCAAACTACTTTGCAAAATCAATTTAATTTTGTTATATTACCAACTCTTATGGAATACAGTTTTAATGATAAAAATGCTGTTTACACTATTATAGGCGAGCAATTAGCAGACTGTATTCTAGATATAGAAGATTTTTATTGTGCATTTAATGCTGAATTTAGTAATTGAGGAGTAATTTATGTCTAGCGAAAGTACAGTAAATAATCATCTTATTTATATTCATGAAGAAGAAATAGACTTTTTTGAAAGATTTGTTCGTGTACATAATATAGATTGGCCCAAGGATCAAAAAGAGAATCTTGTTCTTGCTATTAGTAAATCCTTAGTAGGTTATATTGTGACCCCTTTGCGAAAAATAAATTTATCCCCTAAATATAAAGAGATAGGATTTGAACATATTTTTAGAATGTATCTTTATGTATATGGATATCAATCTACTGATAGCTCGAATGTATTAGATGTTACATCTTCATCTAAAAGTATTGATGTAATTGAAATGTTTTTAAATCATCTTATAAAAAACATTAAAATTGGTATTATTCAAGAATATATTGAAACAAATACAATAACGACAACAATTAAAGGAAAAGTGCAGTATACTCAGACATATGTGAATTCATTATGTTGTAAAAGAAAGCCAGTTGTAACTAAAGTGCACAGGCTGTCTTTGAATAATAAAATTAATTATTTAATTGTTGCTGCATTATTAAAAATAAGACATATTAAAAATTATAGCTCTAAGGCTAATGAACTTTTAATGTACTTTAAAAATGTTAATCCAAATATTTTATCGGGGAAAGAAGCTTTAAAAAATATAATATTTAATACTAACACAATTAGATATCAACAAACATTAGTTTATGCTTCTATGATTATTGATCAAATGGATTATGACGATTTGGGAAACACAGTTGGTACTGAAAGCTTTATTTTAAATTTTGATAAACTATTTGAAGATTTTGTTGTAAAAATTTTGAAAGAACAACCAAAAGAAAGAAACTTTACTGTATGGAATTATCCTAAAAAATTTGCAGAAGTTTCTTTATGGGGAGCAGTTAAGGGAAGTAGGCATTATTTACCTGATATCTTGTATAAATTTAATGCTGAAGATGAACAGTATGCGTATAAGGCATCCGCTTACGGAGTTCTTGATGTTAAAAATAAAGCATATAGCCAATTTAAAAATGCAGATATTTATCAAATATTAGTATACAGTTCTTTGTTATATGCTAAAAAAGCAATATTAATATATCCTTCATTTTCAATAAGGTATCCTGAAAAATTAGTACTAGACCCAGATTTATTCTCACCACATACTATAACAGGTGTATTTATTAATATAGCATCTAGTTCAGGAGATGAGTTTTTACAAGATATTAAATGGTTTGTAGAATTAGTAGAAAAAGTCTTATTAGATATTGATTATAGATAAAGTTATTTTTAATAAAAAAGTAAAAAATATACGGTTTCATCAGATAACTGGAGAGATTCTAAAAGTCTAACTTTTGCGTGTGTATGTGTAGTGTTGAACTCTACAACAGCAAATAACTTTAAAAGAGCTATACTTCGTAATTTAAGTCCTTAAATCTTATCTAAATTTTATATAGCTTGTACACGACTTAAAGTAATCTATATTTTACAGATGAGAAGAAAATTCCCGAAAAATATAAAATATTTGATTAAATACGAATTTGATAAAAACTAATATGAGATAAAATATTTTTATGGTTGTAATTGGTGTTTTTATATATATAAATAAGTATAGTAACACTTTCTTATCTACTTATTTATTAAGTGGGGACTATATTAAACCTTTATATGAACCCGGCCAGTTGCTAGGTATCGAGTTATTAGATCATTTTATTATTTGGGATAGAACATTCACATCATCAAAAGAAAAAGGTTGTTTATAAAGAGCTAAGTGACAAATGAAGTTGTTTAGTTTCTTTTTTTACTAGTTTTATTAATAATTTTGCTTATATTAGAGATGGGCAGTACTAATCCCAAACGTTTTAGCTAGACGTATTTAATGGAGTTTTTTCAATGTAGCGGGATATGTTTAATGGTATTTATAATTTTATATGACTTAAAAATTTATTTAATTAATTGAAATATGTCCAATATTTCATAGTGGAAATGAGATCTTTCAGTTATTATCTATGCAGACAACGAACATTCATTCCTGTTTGTTGTATAACACGTAAAAAAGTTAGAATAGCAATAGATATTTCTAGTCTTATTATTCAGGAAATCTAATGAAAATAGGTGTATATTCGCCAAGATAGGCTCCGCTGATATTGAAGTTAAAGAATTCTACCGCATCTTCATATTCTATATTAAGACGTTCCATTAATATCTCAACACATTTTTGAGAATCATAAATAGCAATTGGTGGTATTCCGATTCGTTCTCCTATTCCGATTAGTGCATCGTCTAAATCCGGTAATAATATAATATTATCCTCATCAGTTTCAAAGTTTTTTTTAGTATCCATATTTTCATCTCCTTGTGATTATTTTAATAAAGCATATGCTTCATTAAATAGGATATGATAGATAATAAAAGTCTGTTTTTGAATATTTTAGAGTGACAAGAAAAAATGATTGAAAATATTATTGTTGAAGAACAGTCCGAGCGGTTGGTCAAGGCGATATAAGCTAAGATAATTTAGAAACTGATTTTTAAAAATGGACACTAAATATTATGATTAGAAATAATGAGAAAAGGGTGGAAAGTATGAAACATAACGAATTAGATAGAGCAAATATACTTAATTTTTTACAATGGAATGATAGACATGGATGTTACACTGATGAGAACTGCGACTTAGAAGGTGTAAGTCGATTAAGCTCTGATGATGCTGTAAAATTCTTTTTTGGCGTAATGAATGAAGATTTTTATTATTCTAAAGTAGATAATATTTTTGAATTATCATATGATCAAATCATTGAATATGCAAGACAAAATGATTTTTATGATAGCACTGTCGAAAAATTACAATTATTACTTCAAGAACCATCGTCTAATGATCGGTTTTATAAAACTTTAATTTGATGATGAAGATATTATTAAAAGATATATCATCTATTATTGAATTAAAATTAAGTGTTCCCTTTAACGAGGGAGCATCTTACTAACTACAAGTATCCCGCTACAAGAATTAATTAAACTTCAATGCCAACAAAAAAACATAACAATCAATGGATAGGCTAATCATGTAAACACATCATTAGCCTTTTCTTATCCTATGCTAAGACTCAAATCTAAAGATTTTCGTACTTAGCGGAAATCCATACTTAAACAAGGTCATCACTAAATATTCAAGTCACCCGTGCCCACATACTGGCGTATCGTGGTGGCAGGTGCCTTGATATTTAGTTTGATGTTTAAGAGAAAACATTCCTAGTAGCGGGATATTATTATTTGTAGATACAGAATACGTCTTAGTACATAGAAATTGATAAAAGCCCCAACGGTTGCAAGGTAAACTATTGGGGCTTTTATCATTATAAATTTCAATTTAAATAAAAGAGTGTAGATAAAAAAATCTTCTAATTAAGGAAGAGATTAAAATAACAAGACAAATAAGAAAACCAAAACGACAGGATTGTGGTTTTGGTATCCAAGATCTTTTAAATATAGTTATAAAATAGGATTTAAATAATCATAGGCCTCCCGCTACAAGGAACACCTTTTCTCTAACTCTGACCTAAAACTAATGGTCTTGTTACTTGCCTTGGCTACTGGCGTAGGGGGCAGTACCAATCCCAAACGTTTTAGGTGATTTCCGTAGCGGGGTGTATTAAGAATAAAAGACATAAAAAAACAACTGATGGGGGAATCAGTTGTTTGATGAAAGGGAATCTATAAAATAAGGAGTTCAGGGAATAGCAAGTCTTAAACTTACACTTATGTTATGGAATATATTTCCGTTTTTATTCAAAAGCAGTGGTATTTAAAGATAAATCATGTGCAATCCCGCTACAAAGAAAAATATTTCTTCAACTCTGACCTAAAACTCATGGTCTTGTTACTTGTCATCCCTGCGGTGGGGCAGTACCAAGACCTTTGTTTTAGGTTAATGTATTTAATAGAGGTCATTCACAGTAGCGGGACATCTTTTGGATGGAAACGTAAATCGGGATATAATTAAAGGGTAGGTGGCGCTACCTAAAACACATAATGAATTCGGGGGGAATTAAAGATGCAAGATATTTATGATCGCAAGTTATCTATTTATTTAACGGCTGGTCAAGACGATGAGGGGAAAGACATTGTAAAGGCGAAGTCTTTTTCGAACGTCCGCTTAGACACCACAGATGAAGAGTTATCAAACTTTGCGGAGAAGTATGTGGCATTATCATCAGGCACACACACGAAAACGGTCGTGGCTGATTATCGTATGCTTTAGTACAACAATAATGATAGGGGGATAAAAGATCATGGAAGAAACATACACATTAACTTGTAAATTCAAAGACACTGAAAATAAAACACGCTCAATTGAGATTAACAATCCAACAGAAGACTTATCAGATGATAAAATTTTAGACTTCATGAACTATGTGATTGATAGTGAAGTATTAGTCTTAAACGAGCTACAACCTGACTTAAAATACGCTAGTATTGCAGGTGCCTGTTTAACAACCAAACGCGTTGAAGAAATTACATTAGCTTAAATACAGCAAGAGCCATTACATCAGTAGTGGCTCTTTTAATTTTGACTAGGAGAAGATCATCACTCGTGATATAATTATAAAGATCTCTCAAAAATGTGAACAGCAAACAACAGAGGAAGTAGATGCGACTTATATCGTTTCTACTTTTTTTGTTGTTTTAAAAAGGAAATCATCTTAACGGGTCGTATATTCATATGAGGTGATAAAAATGACAAAGGAAAAACAATTTGAAGAAAGATTAGATTCATTAGTATTATTAAAAGCTTTATTAATTAAGGATAATGAATTTGACGAGGTGGCACAAAAAGAGTATCACGAAGCATGGGAGAGAGCATTTAAGTTACTAGAAGAATAATTGAAAATAAAAAGGCAGTCAAGTAGCTATTCGCTACCTAACTGCTTTTTTGTTATTTAAGAACATGACTAGATATGTTAAATAACTCTTCAATTTCATCTGTTGTATAGGTGGTTTGAGTCCATATCATTTTGTCGTAGTTAAACTGATTGACTAGGTATTGAGCGTTTGGCATGATATTAGAAATCCAAAGATGATCGCCAATTCTATACATCGTTACATCAAATCCATAATAATTATCTTTTCTTAATTCAAACATCGCTATTCCTCCTAAATATTTGTCATGTTTTATCATTAAATATTTTTTCGGTTTTCAAGACGTGCAGTATGTGGAGCCAGGAAAAACAGAGATGATGTTTGAAACCATTGCTCTTGCTTTACAGCAACAAAAACGAGTTTGTTGGGCGATTCCAAGAGCTGATGTGGTCATCGAGTTGGTACCTCGACTTAAACAAGCCTTTCCGTATGCGTTGGTGATTGGACTGCATGGTCACTCTGATGAAAAAATGGATTATGGGGATATTGTGATTAGTACAACTCATCAATTGATTCGTTTTTATCAAGCATTTGATTTGTTGATTATCGATGAGGTAGATGCTTTTCCATATACATTTGATGAGATGCTACCACGGCTAGCAAAGAAAGCTTGTAAACCAACCTGTGCTACGATTTATTTATCTGCAACACCATCAAAAGCGGATCAAATAGCGATTAAGAAGGGGGCTTTGAAATGTTGTCTCATTCCTGCAAGGTATCATTTATATTCGCTTGACATTCCCAAATTTCAATGGGCAGGGAATCTTGAGAAAGCTTTGAAGAAAGGGCGTCTTCCTAACGCTGTTTTACGTTGGATGAGAAAAAAACTTGCGACTAATCGGCGAGCCCTTTTATTCGTTCCAACGATTGAAGCGGGGCATTTTCTTCAACAGGTATTAAAAAAGCTGCTGAAATTAGAAGTTGCCTTCGTTTATTCGAATGATGAGGAGAGAATTTCAAAAGTAAAAGCATTTAAAGAGGGAGAAGGGCAGTTTTTAATTACAACGATGATTCTAGAGCGTGGTGTGACGATTGCTGATATTGATGTGGCTATTTTTTGTGCTGAACATGAAGTTTATGAAGAAAGTGCCTTAGTACAAATCAGTGGACGTGTCGGTAGAAATCCTAAGTATCCACATGGAGAGATTATTTTCTTTCATTATGGAATTACAGAAGCGATGGATGCCGCGCGTGAACAAATTAAGCGAATGAATCAAAGCGCATGGAAGCAACATTTATTAAAAGAGGAGCCAAAATATGAGATGTCTAGTTTGTTATCAATTTATCGTTATTAATCGATTTCAAGAGTTGTTAGCGCTTGAACCGCCAATAATTTGTGCGACTTGTCAACAATACTTGGTTAGGAAGAAGGGACCTTGTTTATTTGAACAAAATGAATGGATGACTGAAGTTGTAGAGCGATTGAAAAAAGGAGATCTCATTTTAGTTCAATTATTTATTTCGGCATATTATCAAGAGATTAAGAGACAATTAAAATTAAAATCTCATATTATGATTTTAAATCCTGTATCACCGGGCCCTTATCCATGAATGGATATTTTATTAGAGCAGGTAGAGAAACGATTATCCAAGCAAGAAAGAGAGAAACTTCAATTGATTTTTGTTTCGTTAGATAACATTTCAAATGAGACCATCAGAATTTATTAAAAATTTATAACCGTTTTAGAGGTATAGAATTCACTAATTTTGATTAAAATGATATAAATCTCTTTTTAATAAAGAAGGAGTTCGACAAAGAAGTTTATAATCCGTTTTATGTAACAGTTTTATGTTCGACAAAAAACGGAAACCGCTTTCTTTTTGCTGGGGTTTATATTATAATAAAGGTACATCAGATAGATAGGAGTGATTCTAATGAGAATTCAAATCAGGGGAGCTAATCGTTTCAACGTAACGGATGCAATTAGAAATTATATCGAGGAAAAAGTGGGAAGTTTACAACGATTCTTACCTACGAACCAAGATTTAGAGGCTCGCGTCTACATTAAAATCTATGATGTGATTCAAAAAGTAGAGGTCACTATTCCAGGTAATCAATTTATCTTACGTGCTGAGGAAGCGAGTGATGATTTATATGCAGCGATTGATTTAGTTGTAGATAAGTTAGAACGTCAAATCCGTCGTCATAAAACGAAGGCGAATAAAAAAATCCGTGAGCGTGAAGGAATTAGTAATTACTTCATTACGATTGATGATACACCAGAGGTTTATAATGAAGAGGATGAGGTCCCTTATAAAGTGAAAAATGTTCATTTAAAACCAATGGACGTTGAAGAAGCTATTATGCAATTAGAGTTATTAGGACATGATTTTTATGTTTATCGCGATATGGCGGTTGATGCTGTTTGTGTGGTATATCGTCGTAACGATGGTAAATATGCTGTTATTGAAACAAATAACTAATTGATGATTATTAGAAGGGACTATCTGAGGATAGTCTCTTTAGTGTGTATTTAAAAATCTATCTGCATTCATTTGAGGGCTGTCTCTAGTTAGAGGTAGCCTTTTATATCGGAAGCAAATGTGCTAGAAATAAAGGGAAGTTTGGAATAAGTGTGATCGGTTTTCGTTGTAATAAAGACTTGAAGTTCATCTTTCAAAAGAGGAAGGTGACAAAAATTAGGTAACATTATGTCCATATGGGGATTTTTTGTGTACATGTTTATTCAAAAGTGGTAACATTATGTTAATAAACAGAGTATTAGCTAGCATAGGTTAGTTAACGATAGACAAGGAGCGATGATGATGATTTCAGCAATTAAGAAAATGTTAGATCCAAGTGTGAAAGTATTAAAACGTGCTGATAAATTAGCAGATGAAGTAATTGCTTTAGAACCACATATGCAAGGGTTAACAGATGAGCAACTTCAAAATAAAACGCTAGAGTTCAAAGAGAGAATTGAAAAAGGGGAAACGCTAGATGATTTATTAGTTGAAGCATTTGCTGTTGTTCGTGAAGCATCAACTCGTGTACTTGGTATGAAACCATATAAAGTACAAATTATCGGGGGGATTGCTTTACACGGCGGGAACATCGCTGAGATGAGAACAGGTGAGGGTAAAACTTTAACTTCAACGATGCCAGCTTACTTAAATGCCTTAGAAGGTAAAGGGGTACATATTATTACAGTCAATGAATATTTAGCGAGTCGTGATGCTCGTGAAATGGGTGAATTATATCGTTGGCTTGGATTAACAGTTGGTTTAAACTTAGCAGGGATGCCGTCTGAAGAGAAGAAGAAACAATATGCATGTGATATTACATATTCAACGAATAATGAATTAGGATTCGATTATTTACGTGATCACATGGTACTATATGCAAAACAAATGGTACAACGTAAATTAAATTATGCCATTGTCGATGAGGTTGACTCAATTTTAATTGATGAGGCGCGTACGCCATTAATTATCTCAGGTGGACAAAAACGTACAGCAAACTTATACGCGCATGCTGACCGTTTTGTTAAAACATTAAAAGATGAAGAAGATTATAACATCGATATTAAAACAAAAAATATTCAATTAAATGAAGGCGGAATTGAAAAGGCAGAACGCACATTCCGTATTGAGAACTTATACGATATTAAACATGCCGTCTTATTACACCATATCAATAATGCCTTAAAAGCAAACTATGTGATGGCTCGTGACGTAGACTACGTCATTCAAGACGATGAAGTTGTAATTGTTGATCAATTTACAGGACGTTTAATGAAGGGGCGTGCTTATTCTGAAGGTCTTCACCAAGCGATTCAAGCAAAAGAAGGTGTATCAATTAAGCAAGAAACATCAACATTAGCAACAATTACATTCCAGAATTTATTCCGTTTATATAGTAAATTATCAGGAATGACAGGGACAGCTAAAACAGAAGAAGAAGAGTTCCGTAATATTTATAATATGATGGTTGTTGAGATTCCAACGAACCGTCCAATTGCTCGTCAAGATGCACCAGATTTAGTTTATAAAGATATGAATGCGAAGTTTAACGCCGTTGTTAATGATGTTATTGAGCGTCATAAACAAGGACAACCTGTTTTATTAGGGACAGTAGCCGTTGAAACATCGGAATATATCTCACAATTATTAAAACGTAAAGGTATTCCACATAACGTCTTAAATGCGAAAAACCATGAGCGTGAAGCTGAGATTATCATGGATGCTGGGAAAAAGGGTGCTGTTACAATTGCGACAAATATGGCTGGTCGTGGGACAGACATCAAGTTAACAGATGAAGTGAAGGCTTTAGGTGGATTAGCGGTTATTGGGACAGAGCGTCATGAATCACGTCGTATTGATAATCAGTTACGTGGACGTTCTGGACGTCAAGGAGATCCAGGATATACACGTTTCTACTTATCATTCCAAGATGAATTAATGCGTCGTTTCGGTTCTGATCGCATGCATACGATGGTTGATAAATTAGGAATGGATGAAAATGAGCCAATTGAAAGTAAAATGGTTACTAAAGCGGTTGAATCAGCACAAAAACGTGTAGAAGGTAACAACTATGATATGCGTAAAAATTTACTGGAATATGATGATGTCATCCGTCGTCAACGTGAAGTCATTTATGGACAACGTCAAGATATTTTAGAAACGGAAGACTTAACAGATGTTATCTTTGGTATGATTGACTCTTCAGTAACACGCTTAGTTCATACTTATTCAGTAGGAGAAGCACAAGATTCAAAACAAAAGGATGCTCCTGAATATAATTATGAAGGATTATTAAATTACTTAAATACGAACTTATTCCCAGTGAATAAAGTAGAATTATCAGCACTTGAAGGAAAAACAGAGGCTGAAATGATTGAGTACATTGCTAATCTTGTTAAAGATGATTACCGTCAAAAAGAGCAATCTATTGACTCTTCAATCTTCCATGAATTCCAAAAAGTTATTGTTTTACGTGTCGTTGATACGCACTGGATGAACCATATTGATGCCATGGATGCATTACGCCAAGGAATCCATTTACGTTCGTATGGTCAAATCAATCCATTACATGAATATCAAAGTGAAGGATTTGAAATGTTTAATCGTTTAATTGAGCGTATTGAAGATGATGTAACACGTTATATCTTACGCGCAGAAATTCGTCAAAACTTACAACGTGAAGAAGTGGCTAAACCAACCGCGACGAATAGTGGAAAAGAAGAGAAAAAACGCCCTGTCACACGTACAACTGAAAAAGTAGGACGTAATGATGAGTGTCCATGTGGAAGCGGGAAGAAATATAAACAATGTTGTGGAAATGATAATTAATAATTATCTACTTTTACCATCAACTGTTAATAGTAGGCGATTCTATAGATAAGTTGAAATAAGTTTTCATATCATAAAAACTTTTAACCCCTAGTAATGGAGAATTATTTTGCGAGCAAAACTGCTAGGTGATTCATCGCTACTATAGTTGGTCTTAGTCTCAAAAGGACTTGGGAACTAAGTGTGATTGAAAAATATGAAAGACCTTTTGTTTTCTATATATATAAGTCGAGATAAATTTTCTTGAGAGAAAATTTTTAACTGGACTATAGGTTGCCTAGATAGGTAAAACATATCAGTATTTTTTATTTGCTACTTAAGATGTAGAATACTTATCTGTTTATATATAGAAATAGATCATTATTCAATATAGAGTCGATCAAATTAATAGTCTTAAAATATCATAAATATAGGCTAATTATAGAAGCAGTAACATTTTTTACAGTGTAAAAAAATTACTGCTTCTTATATCGTTCAAGGATATCATAATGATAATCTTTTGAACTTGTTTTGCGTTTATGATAACAATTTTAAAAACATGAAAATTGATATAAAGAAGTGGTGACAGAGATGGAAATTCATGAAATAAGAACAGAAATCAAGAAAATGTCTGAACGTATCTCTCAATTTAAAGAATCTTTAAATGTTGAGCAAAAAGAAGCTGAGATTAAAGAGTATGATGCAAAGATGCAAGCGGTAGGTTTTTGGGATGATCAACGTAAAGCTCAAGAAGTTATTAATGCAGCCAATGCAATCAAAGATAAAGTTAATACATTCTATACTTTAGAAGGTGAAGTAGAAGATTTAGCCGTTGCTTTTGAGTTAATTTTAGAAGAACCCGATGAGGACTTACAAGTTGAACTTGAATCACAGATTAGCGAAGTCAGTGAGAAGTTAAATAAGTTTGAATTAGAAATTTTATTAAGTGGTCCATATGATGCAAACAATGCTATTTTAGAACTACATCCAGGTGCGGGTGGAACAGAATCACAAGACTGGGCTGAAATGTTATATCGTATGTATACGCGTTATGCTGAACGTAAAGGGTTTAAAGTAGAAGTTTTAGATTATCTAGTAGGTGAAGAGGCTGGAATTAAAAGCGTAACAATCAAAATTAAAGGAACAAATGCATTTGGTTATTTTAAAGCCGAGCGTGGCGTACATCGTTTAGTTCGTATTTCTCCATTTGATTCGGGGGGGCGTCGTCATACGTCATTCTGTTCTTGTGATGTCATGCCTGAATTCTCAGGAGATATTGATATCGAAATTCGTGCTGAAGATTTAAAAATTGATACGTACCGCGCAAGTGGAGCAGGTGGTCAGCACATTAATACAACTGATTCAGCGGTACGTATTACGCATTTACCAACGAATACGATTGTTACATGCCAAAACCAACGTTCACAGATTAAAAACCGTGAAGCTGCGATGGAGATGTTAAAATCTAAGTTATATCAACGTAAGTTAGAGGAACAAGAAGCGGAGTTAGCAAAAATCCGTGGTGAAGTTAAAGAGATTGGATGGGGAAGTCAGATTCGCTCATATGTTTTCCATCCGTACTCATTAGTTAAAGATCATCGCACATCATATGAGGTGGGAAATGTCCAAGGTGTTATGGATGGCGATTTAGATGGATTTATTGATGCTTATTTAAGACATAGTATCTAACGGTGGAAGTTTGTGGATAACTCATGCTATAGATAGAAAGATACACAGATTACATGTATAATGAATTTAAATATAAGTAGTGAGTAAAAGGAGTGAAGGAGATATGAAAAAGATTCCTAGTTTTACAGTTAATCATGATGATTTATTACGTGGAATTTATGTTTCACGCCAAGATGTCATAGGACAAGAAATCGTAACAACATTTGATATTCGTACAAAATTACCGAATCGTGAACCAGTTATGAATACTGCTGAAATTCATACGATTGAACATTTAGCTGCAACATTTTTACGTAATCATGAAACAGCAGCAGATCAGACTATTTATTTTGGACCAATGGGATGTCGTACAGGGTTCTATTTAATTTTAAAAGGCGATCTAAAATCAGAAGAGATTGTAGATTTAGTTAAAGAAACCTTTGAATTTGTTGCGAATTATGAAGGTGACGTTCCAGGTGCAAGTGCGCGCGATTGTGGAAATTATTTAGATATGAATTTACCAATGGCGAAATATGAAGCTAAGGCCTTCTTAGAAAATACATTAAACCAAATCACAGAAGCTAATTTAGTTTATCCAGCGTAATAAAAAAGAGGAGAATCTTTTACGAGATTTTCCTCTTTTTTTGGTTTAGAAAAACTTTATAATGTGTAAAGAATGTAAAAAGTCATTAGTTTAAGGCTTTGATAGCCTGTTTTGTTCGACATTTTCTATTAATATAAAATTGATTATGCTAAAATGTTAATGAAAGATTATTGAAAAATATACATAAAAAATATTAGTATTTGTTGGCAATTGCCGGATTGAAAACGAAAGTATCTGGCAGATATGTTATAATGAGAAAAGACGTCTAGAGATAGGTGGGGAGATTATGATTGAGTTTACAAATGTCAGTAAAAAGTACGCAAATGGAGTTATTGGGCTTCATAATATAAATATTCAAATTGAGCCGGGAGAGTTCTTGTTCGTGATTGGGCCGAGTGGGGCAGGGAAATCATCATTTTTAAAAATGATTAATCGTCAAGAAAAATCTACGGGTGGTCAAATTATGGTTAAGGGACTTAATGTGAGTAAACTTAACCGCTTTAAAGTACCAAAGTTACGTCGTCAAATTGGTGTCGTATTCCAAGATTTTAAATTATTGCAGAAAATGACGGTTTATCAAAATGTTGCTTTTGCTTTAGAAGCCATTGGATTGCCGAGTAAAGAGGTTCGTGCAAAAGCAGTAGCAGCTATTGAATTAGTTGGATTAACGAATAAAATGCGTTTTTATCCTAATCAATTATCAGGGGGAGAACAGCAACGTGTGGCAATTGCCCGTGCCATTGCGAATAATCCAGATATTATTATTGCCGATGAGCCAACTGGAAACTTAGATCCAGAAAATTCAACTCAAATCGTTAATATTTTAAAGAAATTAAACGATGAAGGAAAAACGATTATTATGGCAACTCATGATCATGAGCTAATCTTTGAGCAAGATTGCCGTGTGATAACAATTGATCATGGAACAATTTTTAGTGATGAGGTGAAAGGTTACTATGAAACTAATTAGACAATTTTTCCGTTATATCCGAGACGGATTTAAAAATATTTGGAATAACTTATTCATGTCACTTTCATCAGTCATTACCTTAACCTTAACTTTAAGTTTATGTTCATTATTCGTATTATTTGCTCATAATACGAGTAATTTTACTGAGCAAGTAGAAAGTGAAATTAAAATTTTTGTTGAGTTCTCAAAAGAAGCAACACAAGAACAAATTGCTGCTGCAATTGATTTAATGAAATCGCAAGAGCACGTAGCAGATATTATTCATACGACAAAAGAAGAAGAGTATACGGATTTTATTAATCGTATTGGTGAAGATGATCCAGAGTTAGCTACTTTCTTTGAAAATACAAGTGATGAAAATCCGTTACGAGATTCAGTAGTTGTAGCTGCAGATGATGTGAAAAATGTGGATGAAGTGGCTAAAGTCGTTAAAGAGATTGATGGTGTTGATTATGTGGATTATGGTGAAGAATCATCGTTAGCAGCTTTTTCTAATATTACAAATATTATTCGTAAGTCATTCTCATGGATTGTTGTTATTTTATTAATCTTAGCTGTATTCTTAATCCAAAATACAATTAAATTAACTATTTATGCACGTAAAAATGAATTGAAAATTATGAAATTAGTTGGAGCATCAGTTTCACATGTTACAGTCCCATTCTTAATTGAAGGTTTCATTATTGGTATTTTAGGGGCTGTAGGTCCTATCTTATTTACGATTTATGGTTACCAATTTTTATATGAATTATTCGGAGGCGTTTTAGTTATTCCAATGCTTCAAATGACAGCACCGTTCCCAGCAGTTTATGAATTAGGTGTTTTAATAGGAATTCTATCAATTATTGTTAGTTTATTGGGAAGTTTCTTTGCAGTTATTAAATATTCATTAAAAATCTAATTCATTAAGGTAAGGGAGGGAATGAATATGTCAAAAAAGATTTTTACAATGTTAAGTTTGGCTCTAATGCTTAGCTTAATTCCAAAGTTTTCTTTTACGGTAGATGCCTCTACTACATGTTCGACTAAACAAGAGTGTAATGACATTATTAGTGAGGCGCAAAGTCAGATTTCTGATTTAAAAAGTAAAGAAGCCGCTGTTCAAAAAGAGATTGATATTGTAGAAGGGGATATGGGAACAACGATCCAAAAAATCTCTGAAACAGAAACTGCTATTTCTGAATTTGAAAAGAAAATATCAATTAAAGAAAATGAAATCAAAAATAGTGAAAATGAAATCAAAAAATTAGAAAATGATATTCAAGAGCTTAAAGAAGTTGTTGCAGAACGTATGCGTGTTTCACAACGCTTATCTCGAGGAAATACTATTTTGCAAGTCTTATCTGAATCAGATAGCATCGTTGATTTTATTCGTCGATTACGTGTTGTTAATCACTTTGCAGAAAGTGATGCAGAATCAATGGATGAGCTAAGTTTATTAGTCAGTCAACAACAAGCGATGCTGGCTACTTTAAAGGTTCAAAAGCAAGAACTTGCTGAGAATAAAGCTAGTTTAGAAGTAGAACGTGAGACTCTAACAGCTTATCAAGAAAAGTTAGAACAACAAAAACAAGAATTAGCAAAACAAATGCAACAATTAGAAAGTGAACGTTTATCGGCAGCTGAGATTATCGCTATTGCTGAAGAACAAAAGGAAATTTTAGAACAAACGCCACCTCCTCCTGTTTCAAGCGGAGGTTCATCTAGTAGCGGTGGTGTCATTAGTGGAAGTGGATTTATGATTCCATTAGCAACAGGATATGTGAGCTGTGAATTCATGTGTTATCCGAATCACACAGGAATTGACTTAGCAAACTATGGTGATACATCAACCCCTGTTTATGCTGCACAGGCTGGAACGGTTATTCGTGCAGGCTGGCATAGTGCGTATGGAAACCATGTTATGATTACACATAACGTTAATGGACAGATTTTGACAACGGTTTACGCACATATGCATTCAGCTCCATATGTATCTGTTGGTCAACAAGTATCAAGAGGAACACAGTTAGGTACAATGGGGAACACGGGTAATTCTTTTGGAGCTCATTTACATTTTGAGGTTTATGAAGGATACTATAATTATCCATACGCTGTTAATCCAAGAAACTATATCAGTTTCCCATCATCATGGTAGTAGAAAAAAGACATGTTATGACATGTCTTTTTTATGTGCGCCCGG
>NZ_JAMQUU010000130.1:0-1942 GCF_025594975.1 Turicibacter sp. T129
GACCCTCTGATTATAAGTAAGATGCTCTAGCAACTGAGCTAGCAGGACATCATTGGCTGGGCTAGCTGGATTCGAACCAGCGCATGACGGAGTCAAAGTCCGTTGCCTTACCGCTTGGCTATAGCCCAATGTTTATGGTGGAGGATGACGGGCTCGAACCGCCGACCCTCTGCTTGTAAGGCAGATGCTCTCCCAGCTGAGCTAATCCTCCACTTAATGGTGACCCGTACGGGATTCGAACCCGTGTATGCATGCGTGAAAGGCATGTGTGTTAAACCGCTTCACCAACGGGCCTGTTCCCTTAGTGCGACTTGATTATCTTATCATCTTTGTCGACTTCTGTCAAACACTTTTTTTATCTTTATTTTCTGTTTTTTTCTTATTGCTGTTCAACGCTTTATTATATTATCATCATTGTCGAATAATGTCAAATGCTTTTTTCGAAAATAAATAGGAGTAAAATTAATTGATTCTACTCCTTAGGCTAACCTTATTAAACAAATATGGATACAGACCAAAACCATAAAACGAAATAATCATATTGCTTATAAATTTTGCATAATCAGTTTCCACCATAAAACAGCTAAATAACATTTTTATGCTAAGAAGGGAGCTAATTCCTATTATAAAGCACATGGTTCGCCTAAAAACACTTCTACTCAGCTGAAAATTGACATACCTCATTTCAAACCATATCCCCAATACGAAGCCACTATATCCTCCTATTGATCTAGCAAAATCACTAGATGCATTAAAGATAGCAGGTAAGAATACCAATAACGTTAATAAATATAGTAATTTTCTATTTTCTACTTTCACAAACAATCTATATGTAATATAGCTCATTAAGCTACCAATAATTATCCCACCTACAACATCTTTTGGATAATGTACTCCTAAATATAGTCGAGATAATCCAACTAATATAATAATTAAGATAAAAAAAATAGAATACTTATATTTTTTTAATAAAAGATATAGTGCTCCGTAAGTTGAGGCTGCTGCTTGAGAATGACCACTTGGAAATGAGTATCCTGTGGCGGTATGAACTCTAAGTGAGCGAATCCCTTCTTCACCAATTGGTCTTTTAGCTTTTACAATATTTTTGACTGTATTATTCAGCATTAAGCTACTAAACAAGGAGTAAGCAACATACTCTCCACTTGTTTTATCAATACACCAATATATTCCTAAAATTATAGAGATAATTAGTGAACTTTCACCAAGTATCGTTATCATTTCAAATAATTGATCTAAAAATGGTGTGTGAAAACTCTGAATGAATCTTAGAATATCTAGTTCCATCATGATATCCCCCTTTATTTTTTTCATTACTAGCCTTCTGCGATAAATTAAATGAGGCTATATAAACACTTTAACTCAAAATTTTTTTCTATTTTCTCTCTAATACTCCTCTCTCCTAGTTTAGAAATATTATCATAATATATTTTATTATGTTAACATCCTACTTAGACCGCCTATTACTCTCAGGATAACCATAAATAAAAAATTCTCTTTTAAGAAGAGAATTTTTTATTTACTATAGTATTCAAGCATGCCACCTTCAACATTAATAACATCATAACCTAGATGTTCAAGATATTCTGTTACTCGAAAAGTACGGGCCCCCGATCGACAGATTAAATAATACGATATTTCTTTATTTAAAAAATCTTCTGGAGCTTGAAGTAATTCAGACATTGGAATATGTGTAGCTTGTGCTAATTTAGGCAGCGATAAGAACTCTATACTTTCTCGAATATCAATTAAGTTAATTGAATTTAAATTTGATTTTATATCATTAATATGGACTGATTTCATTGTATTCACCTTGCTATCTTTTCATTCTAACACGTTATCTCATTAAATAACAATGTAATACGTTTAAATCGAGTAGGAGATAATTAATTAATTTAATCATCGTCCTCTCACACCACCGTAC
>NZ_JAMQUU010000131.1:0-410 GCF_025594975.1 Turicibacter sp. T129
CTGGACCGCCATTTTAAAAAGTCCTGCTAGCTCAGTTGGTAGAGCATCTGACTTTTAATCAGAGGGTCAGAGGTTCGAGTCCTCTGCAGGACACCATTTTAAAAAATAGGCGCGTGCCTTGAAATAAATGAAATGCCTGGGTGGCGGAACTGGTAGACGCACAGGACTTAAAATCCTGCGGGTGGTGACACCCGTGCCGGTTCGATTCCGGCCCTAGGCACCAACTAAATAGCGCCCATAGCTCAATTGGATAGAGCGTTTGACTACGGATCAAAAGGTTAGGGGTTCGACTCCTCTTGGGCGCGCCATTAAACATTTAATGGCCCGTTGGTGAAGCGGTTTAACACACATGCCTTTCACGCATGCATACACGGGTTCGAATCCCGTACGGGTCACCATTATATAAGCCG
>NZ_JAMQUU010000132.1:0-439 GCF_025594975.1 Turicibacter sp. T129
GGGGCGTGTAAGCGTCTCGGTGGTTCGAATCCCTCTTCCTCCGCCATAATTATTTTAAATATAAGATCGCGGGGTGGAGCAGTTGGTAGCTCGTCGGGCTCATAACCCGAAGGTCGCAGGTTCAAGTCCTGTCCCCGCAACCAAAAGGTCCAGTGGTGTAGCGGTTAACATGCCTGCCTGTCACGCAGGAGATCGCGGGTTCGATCCCCGTCTGGACCGCCATTTTAAAAAAGGCTTGGTAGCTCAGTCGGTAGAGCAAAGGACTGAAAATCCTTGTGTCGGCGGTTCGATTCCGTCCCAAGCCACCATTAAGTGGAGGATTAGCTCAGCTGGGAGAGCATCTGCCTTACAAGCAGAGGGTCGGCGGTTCGAGCCCGTCATCCTCCACCATAATTAAATAACTGCCGGAATAGCTCAATTGGTAGAGCAACTGACTTGT
>NZ_JAMQUU010000133.1:0-315 GCF_025594975.1 Turicibacter sp. T129
ACACACATCACACACTAACTTACTCGCACACTTTTTTTCAAACCAGCTCCGACTTCTGGTTTGTTTACTAAACTTCACACACATCACACACTAACTTACACACACTTTTTTCAAACCAGCTCTCACTCTGATTTGTTTACCAAACTCATACACACATCACACTAATTTATTCGCACACTTTTTCAAACCAGCTCTGACTTATGATTTGTTTAAAAAACTCAAACACACATAACACAAATTTACTCACAAACTTTTTCAAACCAGCTCCGACTTATGATTTGTTTACCAAACTTCACACACATCACACACTAACTT
>NZ_JAMQUU010000135.1:0-311 GCF_025594975.1 Turicibacter sp. T129
TTTTTTTTAAATTTTGTTTTTAATAAATAAAAATAATAATAAAAATAATTTTTTTTTTTTATATTATTTTTTAATATTTCATAAATTTTTAAAAAAAAGACACAAAAAAAAATTTTAAAAAAAAAAAAAAAAACAATATTAAAATTATGATAAGTAACCCCCACATATCAAAAAAAATTTATAAATAAATTTTTTTTAATTTTTTTTTAAAATTTTTTTTTTTTTTAATAATTAAATTTTTTTTTTTTTATTTTTTAATTTTTTTTTTTTTTTTTTTTAATTTTTTTTTTTTAAAAAAAATTAAAAAAAAA
>NZ_JAMQUU010000136.1:0-211 GCF_025594975.1 Turicibacter sp. T129
TTTTTATTTTTTATGTTTTAAAAAAAAAAAAAAAAAAAAAAAAAAAAAATTATTTTTATTTATAAAAAAAAGAACAGGCCGCCGAAGGAGGTATAGTGTTGTAGAGGGTGGGGGGGGTTAAATTAAAAAAAAAAAACATTAAACAAAACAATTAAAAAAAATATTAAATAAAAACAAAAAAAAAAATAAAAATAAAAAAAAAAAATTAAAA
>NZ_JAMQUU010000138.1:0-248 GCF_025594975.1 Turicibacter sp. T129
AATATTGTTATTCGAAAAGAATTAAAAGAACGCACAAAAGATGTGACAACTTTAATTATTGCTCACCGTGTCAGTACAGTAAAAGATGCTGATCAAATTATCGTGATAGATAAGGGTAGTATCATTCAACAAGTAACACATGATGAAATGATTCATCAAGGAGGTCTTTAACAGACATTCTGGGAAATTCAAAATGTATAAGAGGCTGAAGTTTTAAGTTTAGTTAAGCAAGGAAGTGAGGTGTAAAG
>NZ_JAMQUU010000014.1:0-98942 GCF_025594975.1 Turicibacter sp. T129
TTGAGGTCTAGTATCTCTACTAGTCGAGTATGATAGGCTTCATATTTAGAGATAAAATAGAACCGCCGTATACGGAACCGTACGTACGGTGGTGTGAGAGGACGATGATTAAATTAATTAATTATCTCCTACTCGATTATTTGATACAGGAGGTTTAAATAAATGGAAGAAATCTTAGAGATTTTAGAAAAAAATAGTCGTTATACAGATGAAGAAATTGCAGTCATGGCTGGAAAAACTGTTGAAGAAGTTCGTGAAGCGATTCGTGACTATGAAGAGCGTAGCATCATCGCCGGATATACGACCTTAATCAATTGGGAAAATACAGGGAAAGAAACCGTGACGGCATTAATTGAAGTAAAAGTGACCCCACAACGCGGAGAAGGATTTGATAAAGTCGCAGAGCGTATTTATAATTTTGAACAAGTTCGTGCGTGTTATTTAATGTCTGGTGGATTTGATCTCACAGTCATTGTAGAAGGTAAAACGATGAAAGAAGTGGCGATGTTTGTTTCGGAGAAATTAGCTGTTCAAGAATACGTCTTAAGCTGTTCGACACACTTTGTCTTGAAAAAATATAAAGATCATGGAACGATCTTTAAGGAAAAAGAATTTGATGATCGAGAGGTAATCTTCTTATGATGCTAGAAAATATGATTTTAGAAAATGTAAAAAATATGCCCCCATCAGGGATTCGTAAATATTTTGATATGGTTCATGAAATGGAAGGGGTTATCTCACTTGGTGTTGGTGAACCAGACTTTGTAACCCCATGGAATGTTCGTGAAGCGGGAATTTATTCACTTGAAAAAGGGCATACCCATTACTCATCAAATGCTGGTTTTTTAGAGTTGCGTTATGAAATTTCACGCTATTTGTATCGCCGTTTTAATCTATCTTATCATCCAGAAAATGAAATTTTAGTGACTGTCGGTGGAAGTGAAGGGATTGATTTAGCATTACGTGCCTTAGTTGGACCGGGTGATGAGGTTATTATTCCTGAACCCAGTTTTGTTGCTTACAAAGGTTGTACAACCTTTACAGGAGCGACGCCGAAGGTGATTGAACTAAAAGCAGAAAATGAGTTTAAATTAACAAAAGAGGAATTATTAGAAGCGATTACTCCAAAAACAAAAGTTTTAATTATGCCATTCCCGAATAACCCAACAGGGGCGATTATGACAAAAGAAGAGCTTCAAGAAATTGTCGATGTTTTAAAAGATAAAGAAATTATTATTATTTCAGATGAAATTTATGCTGAACTAACTTATCAGACGCAACATGTTTCAATCGCAAGTTTCCCTGAAGTAAAAGATCAAACACTTGTTATTAATGGTTTTTCAAAAGCTTATGCGATGACAGGATGGCGTTTAGGTTACGTGTGTGGACATCCAATTTTAATTAATGCTATGAAAAAAATTCACCAATATGCTATCATGTGTTCACCTACGACATCGCAATATGCTGCGATTGAAGCGATGAAAAATGGAGATACTAGTGTCGAGATGATGGTTAAGGAATATAATCAACGTCGTCGTGTGTTAGTCGATGGATTTAGAAAACTTGGTCTAGACTGCTTTGAACCACTTGGAGCGTTTTATGTCTTCCCTTGTATCAAGTCAACCGGCCTATCTTCTGATGAGTTTTGTGAGAAGCTACTATTAAGTGAGAAAGTACTAACTGTACCAGGAAATGCGTTTGGTGACTGTGGAGAAGGGTATATTCGTGCGTGCTACGCTTCATCAATGGAAAATATTAAAGAAGCGCTAGCGCGTATTGAGCATTTTTTAACAACATTATCAAAATAGAAAAAAAGGTGAAAGTTTGAAGCATCAAGATGAATGAGCAATAAAACCCGTGACAAGATTACTTATTCAATATTCTGTTCCTGCCATCATTGGGATGATGGTTAATGCCCTTTATAATGTGGTGAATCGAATGTTTATCGGGAATATCTAGGGGAGGGTCCACTTGCTATTACAGGAGTTGGGATGACTATGCCAATTTCTACAATTATCCTAGCATGTGGCATGTTGGTTGGAATCGGAACAACGGCTAATATTTGGACTAGATGGGGTGTGGCTCGCACAACCAATCTCTGATATATTAGCGATTGTCATTACTTTGATTTGTCTTTTACGAGAATTTAAAAACTTAAAACAAAAAGAATTGGATTGGTCAAAGATAAACGACTAAAAAGGAAGCCGTCATTAAATAAAATGACGGCTTTTATCATATTTGAAGGACGTGACTCATAGTTTTGAAAGAGACTCATCAAAAGGAGAGAGAAGATTGAAAGAAGTCGTATTAAAAATGATGATTCGATGCTTAATATCGATCGGCTTAATGATTTTCCTTATTAGTGGTGGTTTCTTTGTCATGCGTCAACTCTTTAGACAGTCTATTTTATCATCAGCGAATGAGTTAAATCACACTGGTGGAATTAGTGAAGTACGAGAAGTGCTACTAGGTGATATGTTACAATATATCGCTATTGAGGGAGAGAACATGGATAATCCGGTTTGCTTATTTTTACATGGGGGCCCAGGTTTATCTTTGCCTTATGGAATCAGTAGTCGGCATCAGTTGGAAACGATTAGCTCACATTGTACGGTTGTTTATTGGGATCAACGAGGCGCCGGAAAAACTTATAGTACCAATCCCTCAGACGTGTCTTTTACTTATGAACAAGTAGAGGCAGATGCTAAAGAGTTAATTACCTATTTAAGACGTGAGTTTGAGGTAGATCAAATCTATTTAATCGGATATTCATGGGGGAGTGTTTTAGGTATGCGACTTGTCCATGAAATTCCGGAGCAGTTATATGCTTATTTTGGCTTATCTCAAGTTGTTCATCCCCTTCAATCTGAACAAGTATTATATGATTGGCTCTTAGATGAATTTGAATCAACAGGTCATCATCAACTTGTTTCATCGTTAAAGCAATTGGGTCAGCCACCTTATGAACAAGCAAGTAGTCAAGAAACGTTTCAGCAAATTCTAAACCAAAGTAATGCGTATGTTAAATGGCGGGAGGGATTGCCAAATGTCAATGTTTTAAATTGGATCCGTCAAGTTTTAACTTGCCCTGATTTAACATTGAAGGAAGCGTACGATACATTAATTGGAGCCTCCCACCAAACCTTAAAGCAGAGCCAATATTGGTCCCAGTTGCAAGCGGTCAATTTACTTGAGGAAATAAAAGAAGTGAAAATTCCTATCTATTTTGCTACGGGTGTTGATGATTATATTTGTTCGGTCTCATTATTACAGTCTTGGGTTGAACAATTACAAGCTCCTAAAAAAGAGGTGCTTATTTTAGATAACTCCGCTCATTATTTTTCAAATGAAGATGAAAGTATAATCTATCAGTGGATGAAGGACCTCATTGCAAAGAAGTTTCCACAAGCAGAAGAAGCACCAGACGAAACAACGGTAGGAGACATCTTCTCAAATTTATTACAATAAGAGCAAATGAATCTTATGGGGCATTTAGCTCTTTTTTTATGTTGTAATGTCTAAAGGTATAAAACTGTATATAGGTTATCACTTACATAAGAGGTTGACAAAAACGGAACATTTAGATGTGCTTAAATATTATGAAGGGTTAATTCATTATTCAGATATCTAACTGGTTCAAGGAGAACAGGTGGATAGTTCAAAACAACCTATAGCACTTTAGGTTTTTCATTCATTTTGGTTATTTGCTTAATTAGTGTTGGCATGGGAATTTATCATTATAGAAAAATAAAGACATCAAAATAATAATCAAAGCGATGATTCATCAAGAGTCATCGCTTTTTTTGATAAGAATTAACACTTTGATTCATAATAAACATAAATGAATTGAGTGAGGTAGATTATGACTAAAATTAGTTTGTATCAATGGAGTATTATCGTTTGTTCGCTGGTGGTGGTTGTGATGACGATAATGCAATTAACACTAGATTTAAGTGCGTCAGTCAATCGAGTCTTTAATATTTTAGATATTTTAATTTGGTTGTTTTTTTTAATTGATTATACTCGCCGGTTAATAAAAAGTGAGAGTAAGAAAGAGTTTGTCAAAAATAACAAAATTGATTTATTAACAATCATCCCCTATTTTTCATTCTTTCGTATTTTAAGGGTAATTCGTGTGACACAAGTAGTGCCATTGTTCCATTTTGTAAAGGTTTTACGGGCGACGGCTATGTTAAGTAGTCTATCTAAGCGAGTAGGTTCTTTTTTTAAAACGAATAACTTTCATTATGTTGCTGGAGTGACACTAATTGTTATTTTATTAGGCGCAGGCAGTTTATCGTTCGTGGAAGGGATGGCGTTTAAAGATACCCTTTGGTGGTGTATTGTAACAGTGACAACCGTTGGTTATGGTGATATTGTTCCAAAAACAGGGCTTGGTCGGGTGATTGCGGGGATGGTCATGATTAGCGGAATTGGATTTTTAGGTGTTTTTACGGGAACCATTTCTACTTATTTTTTAAATCGACGAATAACGGACCACCAATCTCAGTATGTGACAGAATTAATTGAGAAATTGAATCATTTTGATGAACTGAGTGAAGATGAATTTAATGAGATCATGATGATTTTGCAAGTCATTAAAAAAGGTCAAAGTCAAATTTTGACCACTAATGAGAATGAGGGAAACATGAAGTCTTAAATATGATATACTTAAAAAGAGTGAGGTGAAGAAGATGCAACAACCTGAATTCATTGAAATTAATTCAGCTTTACGTTTAAGGACTCCTAAAAAATCCGATTGGGATTTAGCATATCCTTGGTATCAGAATCCAAACGTGATGTATTTGTCAGAAGGAGTGACTAATAAGACATACGAATTAGAACAAATTTATAATATGTATGAATTTCTAAGTACTCGGGGAGAGCTATACTTTATTGAGGTCAAGGAAAACGAAAATTGGTATGCAATTGGTGATGTGACACTATGGGAAGAAAATTTACCGATTGCAATTGGTGATGAAGAATATTGGGGACAGGGCATTGGAAAAGCAGTAATAAAAACGTTATTAAAACGTGCAAAAAGCCTTGGTATGACAAAAATTTCAGTTCCGGCTATATATCATTATAATATCGGATCACAGCGATTATTTGAATCATGTGGATTCAAAAAAGTAGGGGAAAATGCAACTGAGAAGTCTTACGAGAAAATCATCAAGTAAGCGCATTGACACCCATTTAAAGGGGATTTATAATTAACTTAATAATTAGATATTTTTCTAATTATACTGAGGGGGAGAATATGGTTAGTATTAGTTCAATGATGATGATGTGTTTGACACTTATGATTTGTTTTGGGGTTCCACTTGGCTTATTTTGGTTTGTTAGACGACGCTATCAAGCATCCATTAAAAGTTTTTTCGTTGGGCTGATTGTTTTTATTGTGACTACACAAATACTAGAAGCTGTTGTTCACGTTTATTTATTAAAAGTGAATCAAACAACATCAATTTGGCTCATGCAACCTATCATCTACTCGTTATATGGTGGTTTAATGGCAGGGATATTTGAAGAAACAGGACGTTATTTTAGCTTTAAGTGGTTTTTGAAGAAAGAAAATCGAATCCAAGATGGAGTCAGTTATGGGATTGGACATGGGGGAATAGAGGCCATGCTCATTGTTGGAACAACGTATTTAAATAACTTGATTTTTTCAATTCTCATTAATCAAGGATGGATTGAGAAACTTGGATTAAGTGCTGAATTAGAAGAGACCGTTGTGACGCAACTCACACAGATTTCTCCGATAATTTTTGGATTGGCCGGCTATGAACGGTTGATGACGTTCATTATTCAAATTGGACTAAGTCTTCTCGTTTTTAAAGGTGTTCGAGAGCAAAAAATTTGTTATTATGTGTTAGCTGTGTTCATACATGCTATATTAGATGTTCCAGCAGCTTTAGTGCAAGTGAGGATGTTTAATATTTATGTCGTCGAAGGTTTCATAACATTAATTGCGATTGGCTTTATCATTTTTATGGTTAAGCAGTTTAAAAATTATCATGAAGATTTAACAAAAGTCGAAGATATTGAACTTGAAAAATACAAGCAGGCTGGATACTAAGTTATAACATAAAGGAGGTGTGCCGTTAGCTGATTGGTTAGCAACGGAAAGAAGCTGTGAATAAAGCATTTCAAGCATTAGCGGACCCAACAAGACGTACGATTTTAAAAAAATTAAATAAAGGTGAAATGACAGCCGGTCAAATTGCCGATTGTTTCGATATGAGTAAACCCTCGATTACACATCATTTAAATATTTTAAAAAATGCTGATTTGATCCAAAGTGAAAAGCGTGGACAATTTGTTGTATATACGTTAAACACAACGGTAATCGGAGATGTTCTTGGTTGGTTTTATGAATTTACACATCGTATCTAAGTAAAGATGGTCTAAAGATTATTCTTAGACCCTCTTTATTTTTTTACATAATTTATACTGTTATTTCCATTTCTTGTGATAGAATGGTTTGATTAATTTGTGGAATAATAAGTGAACAGATAGTAAAAGGGTGGGACATAAATGGATAATATTCAGATTGTATTAAATTATTTTTCGGAGTATGGTTTAGTGTTTTTATTTTTGATCGTCTTCCTAGAGTATATGAATTTACCTGGGTTACCAGCGGGAATTATTATGCCTGCAGCAGGAATCTTAATCGCAGGGAATGATATGGATTTTATTACAGCGCTAGTTATTTCAGTCATTGCCGGTTTATTTGGAAGTTATGTATTATACTTTATTGGTTATTTTCTAGGAAAGCCCATTTTAGATAAATTTTATGAAAAATATGAAAAAATCAGACCTTCGATTAATAAGGCGATTAGTTATACCGATAAACATGGAAGTAAAGGTGTTTTTATTGCTCGGCTAATTCCCGTTGCAAGAACGTTAGTGTCGTTAACGGTAGGAACCGTACGTATGAATTTTCTAACATTCACGATTTATTCCGTGTTTGGAATAACCATTTGGAATTTAATCTTTATTTATATGGGATATGCCTTTGGCTATTTTTTCTTAAAATAGGAGAGAGGGGTTTTGGGTTAAACGACTGGAGGCTGTCTATATGATTACTGTTTTTTTTGCGATATTTCGAATGATTAACTTGATATTAATCGGGATCTTAATTTTTTATAAACGAAAAGATCCAGCTCTATTGCTAGCTTGGATTCTCCTTTTGTTATTTTTACCTCCAGTCGGATTTGTTATGTACCTTTTGTTTGAACGAACACCAGTTTCTAGAAAGAAGCTGTTGTTTTTAACAGAATATACTGATCAACGTTTGAAACGTCAAATTGATTATCAATTCAGTGAGTGCGTGGCATCGGTCATTGCGTTTAATGAAATTTATAATGGAAGTCGCTTATTCATGTATCATGACTGGATGTATTTTGCGGATGGAAAGAGTAAGTATGATCAATTATTTATCGATATTGGGCAGGCGACACAATCCATTCATTTATTATATTTTATTGTCCGTAAAGATGAGGTGGGACAGAGGTTAATCTCTTTATTAGCCCAAAAAGCAGCAGAAGGCGTTGAAGTTCGACTCGTCTATGATAGTGCGGGGTGTTTTGGTACAACTTTAAAATTTTTTGATTCAATTATTAAAGCAGGTGGCCATGTCTATAAGTTTCATCCTCCGACTTTACGTCTGATTGGTTTAAATTATAATTATCGAAATCATCGAAAAATTGTTGTCATTGATGGAAGGATTGGTTATTTAGGTGGGATGAATGTTGGGAAAGAGTATATGTCACTCGATCCTAACTATTCCCCATGGCGTGATGCCCATCTTCGGCTAGTAGGCGATGCAGTTTGGGATTTACAACATCGCTTTTTCAGAGATTACTTCATGGTTTGTGAAGATAAACGTGATGAAGTACACATTCAATCCAATCTAGATCATTACTTCACTGCTTCATTAGTGACGACCATCTGTCCAATCCAAATTGTGTCAGATGGTCCAGATACACCGACCGACGATATTAAATTAGCTTTTGTGAAAATGATGCAAACGGCAACAAAATCAATTCGCATTCAAACCCCTTATTTTATTCCCGATCAGTTGTTTTTAGAGACGTTAAAAATTGCTGCTTACTCCGGTGTTAAAGTCGAAGTAATGATTCCAACAATTGCCGACCATCATTATGTTTATCGCACAACTACTTCTTTTATTCATGAGTTACTAGAAGCGAATATTGATGTTTACTTATATAAAGGTTTTTTACATTCTAAGATTTTAGTGATTGATGATGAGATTTGTACCGTTGGATCGACAAACATTGACCAACGAAGCTTCAAAATCAATTATGAAGTAAATGCCTTTATCTATGATCAACTTTTGACGCATCGCGTCTCACATCAATTTGATAAAGACTTAGAAAATTGTTTATTAGTGGATGAATCTTACGAAAAAAATAAATCATGGGTTGTCCGACTTGAAGAAAAGGTTTACCGATTAGTATCCATGATTTTATAATATAGGAGAAATAAAATTTTTTAGAAAGGAGGGACATTTACCAAAACGATTTGATATTCTTAGGCTTAAAGATTAAATTTCAATGTTTTGGAAAGATGACATATGATAATCTTACTCTTTATAGTGACTCTCTTATTCATTTACTTTGAGCAAGAAGTCTTTTCAACCTCATTTTATAAATTAAAAACAGATAAACTAAATTTAAAAAAGGGCCCAATTCATATTGTCCAATTATCAGACTTACATTCGAAATCCTTTGGTCGTCAAAATAGACGTTTGATTCAAAAAATTAAACGTTTAAATCCTGATTTTATTGTGACTACGGGTGATATGATTACCTCTACGGATTCAAATGGCAATGCTTTCTTAGATGTCGTTACCGCGTGCTCATCAAAATATCCGATTTTTTATATTGAAGGGAATCATGAGATAACGGCTAAATATGATACCTTAAATCAAGAAACGAAATGGTATGAAGCCTATTTAAAGTCTTTAGAAGATTTAGGGGTTCATTTATTAAATAATGAGTCTCGAAAAGTCACGATTAATGAGGATGAGCTGTATATCTATGGGCTTACGGTCCCATTAGCGCATTATTATTCTGTTCCCATCGATATTCAAAAACAGGTGAGTGTCAGAGCGATTAAAGAAGTATCGGAGGTACTTCCTGATTTAGAAGAAGGACATTTTAATATTTTATTAGCACATAATCCATTTTTAGCAAATCTATATGAACAACATGGATTTGATCATGTTTATTGTGGGCATGTTCATGGTGGAGCACTTCGATTACCGTTGATCGGTGGAGTCTTATCACCGGAGCGAAAGTTGTTTCCTAAATATAGCGCAGGTATTTATCAAATTGGAAAAATGAAGATGATTGTCAGTCGAGGGCTTGGACGTTTGCGTTTATTTAATCGCCCAGATATTGTCGTTATCGAGATTTATCCGAAGTAAGAGTGGAGTGAGAAAATGGTAATGTTAGATAAAATTGCAATTATTTCAGATATTCATGGGAATTTACCAGCGCTTGAAGCCGTTTTAAAGGATATTGATAGACGAGGAGTTTCTCAGATTATTTGTTTAGGGGATATGATCGGGAAAGGCCCTCATTCAAAAGAAGTATTAGAAGTGTGTCAAATCAGGTGTCAAAGAATTGTCAAAGGGAATTGGGAAGATTTTATTTCAGATCCGAAGACGGAAGCGACACCTTTTATTCAGTTTTATCGAAATCAACTAGGGGAAGAACGTTTAGCCTATATTCGACAATTACCTTCGGTGACAGGTTTTTGGATGAGTGGAAAATATATTCGTCTTTTTCATGCGAATCCACATAGTTTATATGATCGGGTTTATGCGACCTCTCCACTTGAAAAACGTTTAGCTTTATTTGAAGTCCCAAAATTACCATCGACTGAAAGCAGTTCAAAAGCCGCTGATATGATTGGGTATGGTGATATTCATGAAGGATATTTGCAACATTTAGAGCAAGGACGCGTGTTATTCAATGTCGGAAGTGTTGGAAATTCATGTGATTCAATTCCAATGGCAGCTTATGTAATCTTAGAGGGGCATCTTCATCGTCGGGAAGAAGCTGATTTTTCGATTCAATTCTATCGTGTTAAATATGATCGTATGAAATCCATTAGTGATGCCATGAAAGTAGAGATTCCTGATCAAGAAGCATATATCAACGAAATTAAAACAGGTTTATATTGTCGTTAGAAACATCCAATAAATTAAGGATGTTTTTTATTTTCAAAAACCTGGAATGCAAACTTTTGGATAAAGTGGTGAAAACTAAAAAAGTCAGTTTATTCGAAAGGAGATTTTAAGATGAAAAAAATAAATATGACATTAGGTGCTATCTTTTTAGCAGCCACACTTAGCTTAACGGGTTACGCAAAAGAATCAACAAAAGAGATGCCAACGCCACCTGCTTTAACTGAAGAGCAAAAAGGAGAGAAGGCAAAACAATTTGAGGCTGAGTATAAACAAATGCAAGAGAAATTTAGTGCTTTAACAGATGAACAGAAAAAAGAAATTTATGATCTCTATGATAAGGTTAATGTTGCAAAAATTAAATTATTAGATAAGTATGTGGAACTAGGATTAATGACAGATGAAGAGGCAAAGTCTATTCAAAAACATATGTCTGACGTTTCAGAAAAAATTCGAAGTGAAGGTCAGTTTATCGGGTTTAAGGCCCCACATTTTCCTAAACGTGCAGAAAATAATCAACAAAATAGTCAAGATGTTGAATAATTTAGCTATTATTTACCAACAATAAAAATGTGATGAAGAATGCCCATATTGATTTTTGGGGCATTCTTTTATCTACCGATTAATCATCATGTAACGATGCCAATTAAAGGCTGGATGCATATGATAAAATAAGAGAATAAGACATGAGGTGATTAGCTATGAAAGAACGAAAGCGTCCATCGCTTCGACCAAAGCAGCGAACGATTCCTTCAAATATTCATCACACGTATAAATTAAAAATGACGGATCAAGAACAAAAAAGAAAAACGTATTTTGCAAGATTAAGAGGTTATCGTGACCGCCAATAAGAGCCACGATAACCTTTTTTTTATATTTTAAATTAAAGTAATTATAAAATTAGACAATACTCTAATTAATTGACAATAAAAAAAATCCAACGAAAAATGATAAAACATCGCCGATACAATAAAGTCAAACAATAAAAAATATAACCATTTGTGATAATTTTCGCATGTATTGTATTAAAAACTATCATGATGACTGAAATTTCTCCATAAACTGTATTAAAAAGATAGAGAGGAGAGGTGGGATGTTATTAAATCAGCAATTATGGTCTGTTTATCAAATGGCCAGTAATCGTGAATCAATTAGAGCACTTCTTCTTTATGACTTTGAAGAGGAAGACACTGACTTAGGTTATAAATTTATCGTAATTTGTACAGATCCTGCCAGTTTCTTTATAGACTTAAATTGGGTTAATGAAATTGATCCTGTTGGTCATATCGAAAAAGAACGATCCTTTTATCAAAGCAGTCATATTTATTTTAATTGCTGTATCATCTTTAAAACAGCATGGAGCAGCCAATTTATTTTTATTAAAAATGATGAAAAGAGCTATTTTTTTAAACAATCTAAAATAATTGTTTTTATTGATCGTGATTTCTTAATTAAATCGGAGCGAATTCGAATTGAGGCGATGAACTTTGGACAATGGAAGGAACCTCCAATAGAAGTTGAACTTCGAGCGTTAGTCTCCGATTTTTACGAAGAAATTCTTCAAATATGCCGGTTGATTAAGCAACAACCTTTTTATTTCACACTATCGTCACCAGAATTTTGTATTGAATGGACGATTGTTCATTTCGTCCAGTGGTTGAGCTATTTTGGAGTATGTTTTTCAGTAGACGAATTACAAGACATTAATGCTTTAATCAACTCTCCATCGAAAGTAACGGAAGTGATTTCCTTTAAGCAACTTTCAAAATATATTCAGTTAGCAACCCACCTACTAGAGCTTTATTGTGACTACACGAACTATAACTATCAGACCCCGCAGATTGTCCTGTTAAAAGAATATATTGATATCATTCTAAGACAAGAAAACGTTAGATCTGAAGGTTATAAAATGTCATTGGTTCGGGTAAATTAATAGTGATTTGACAGTTCTTTACAAAAAGCCAAGCGTCTCTCGTTTCTTATATGAGCAATTTATGGTAAAATGAAGAGATAAGTGGAAAATAGGAGTGTGAGTAGCGTGAATTTAAACCAAACTATGATTAAAAATCGAGCAGCTAACCCTGCTGTTTTTTCGCGTGCTCAATCTTTTTATAACAGTGGGGGAAAAATTCAATACTATGTAACTTACGATCCAGTCGATCTCTATCAAATCTTTGCAGAAGTTGAAGATGATAACGAATTACATCATATTTTGATTAATTTAGATGAAAAGAGTAAAGTGATTCATGATCAATGTGATTGCGGAACATTTTTATCAAACTTTGGTTCATGTAAGCATGTGATTGCGACACTGTTGAAGGTCTATGATGATCAAGTGCGTAATAAACTTGTTATTCACTCCACAGGAGATGAAGAAGAAGGCCTCATGGACGAGTTATTAGCGGCTTATGAATCACAATTAACAACAGAGATGAATTACGAGATGTATACAAAAGATGTCATGATCTATCCAAAATTAATCATGAAATCACAACAAGAAGCCTCAGTTGAGGTCTCTGTCGGCATTCATCGTCCTTATGTTGTTCGCGATATTTATAAGTTAGCCAGCGATATTTGGAATGAAAATGTCGTAAGCTATGGGAAAGAGCTTCAATTTAAACATGCGATTCAACATTTTGATGAGGGGTCACGTCCATTTGCGAGCTTTATCTGTGAAATCGTCAAGGAATATGATATTTATGCAAAACAGCTTCCATTACTAGGGCCTGTGAAGTCAACTCGTACGTTAATCTTGACCCCTAGTTGGTTTGATCGGTTTTATGACTTATATCAACGTCAAACGATTGCATGTGACATCGAGGATTTATCAAGTGAAATGATAACCCTCCATCCCTATGAACCAGCGATTGAATTTCGATTAACACAAGAGGATGAAGACTATTATTTATCGCATAATCTCGGAGCTTTTAGAATGATTCAAGGGCAGAAATACATGTATCTTCTTTGTGAACGAGAAGCCTATCGCTGTGGAAGTAAATTCATCGATCAAATGCTCCCAATCTTACAAACACTCATTCAGTCACCTCGTTTTGAGTTGCGTATGAATGAAGCTTATATGGGAAAATTTTTATCATTAGTCATGCCCAAAATTAAAAACTACATTCGGGACACATCTTTAGATGCGCTTTATGAACGGTTTAAAGTTTATCCATTAGTGATTAAATTTTATTTAGACTCATTAAAACGAGGAAATATTGGATTGAATGTCCAATTTTGCTACGGTGATACGGTCATTCAGGCAAATGATCCAAATTCATTTGAACACAGTACGTCTATTTTACGAGATGCAAACAAAGAAGCTCAAATCTTAGCTCTCTTAGAACAATATCAATTCCAAAAGCAATCTAATGGAACTTATCTTTTAGCGGAAGAAGAAGCGATTTATTCATTTTTACATGATGGAACAGCTGAATTAAAGCAGTTAGGAGAAGTTTATGCTTCTGATACGTTTAAAGCGATTAAAATAAAAGAGCCTAAATCATTCTCAGTTGGTATTCGTTTGAAAAATGATTGGCTGAGCTTAAATTTTGAAGATTTAGAGTTTGGACCATCTGAGTATAAAAAGATTCTAGCCTCGTACCGTCAAAATAAGAAATATTTCCGTTTAAAAGATGGTTCATTCTTAAATTTAAAGAATGAGTATGTCGATACACTTGCTTCATTTGTAGATGATTTAAATCTAAATGATGCACAATTAGACGAGGAAGAAGTTTTAATTCCAAAATATCGAGCGCTTTACTTAGATCAATTAACAAAAATTAGTCAGTCATTACATGTTGAACGCGATGTTTCCTTTAAATCGATGGTTCGTGAATTTAAACAGGTGGAAGATGCTGACTTTACCGTGCCAGTTAATCTTCAAAAAACACTTCGTCGTTATCAAAAAACAGGCTATCGATGGCTTAAAACGTTATCGAAATATCAAATGGGTGGAATTTTAGCCGATGATATGGGACTTGGAAAAACATTACAGGTCATTTCCGTTTTATTATCTGAGAAAGGTCAATCCAATAAATCATCACTCATTGTGGCACCAAGTTCGCTCATTTATAACTGGGAGAGTGAAATTCATAAATTTGCTCCTGGGTTAACAACTATGATTATTCATGGCGATCCAGCGACGAGAAGGCAACTCATTCAAGACAGTTCTAACGTTGATATCGTCATTACGTCATATGACTTAATACGTCGCGATGTGGAGAGTTATCACTCTCAAAGCTTTAGATACTGTATTTTAGATGAAGCACATTATATCAAGAACCATACGACGTTAAGTGCAAAAGCTGTGAAAAAAGTAAATAGTGAAATTAGATTTGCCTTAACTGGGACCCCCATTGAAAATTCATTATCGGATTTATGGTCGATCTTTGATTTTATCTTACCAGGATACTTTGGAACATACGCACAGTTTAGGAAAAAGTATGAAGTGCCTATCATGAAGCAACAGAATCTGAATTTATTAAGTCGGATCCATCAACAAGTGGCTCCATTCATTTTACGACGCTTGAAAAAGGACGTCTTAAAAGAATTACCTGAGAAGATTGAAACTAATATGTACTGTGAGATGGATAAAACGCAACGTGACTTATATCACGCAATGGTTTATGAAATGAAAGAACAAATGAATCAAGAGATTCAAGAGCAAGGCATTGAACGTAGCCGTATTAAAATCTTGGCACTTTTAATGCGCTTACGTCAAATTTGTTGTGATCCATCGTTATATTTAGAAAACTATAAAGGGGAAAGCGCAAAATTAAAACTTTGCTTAGAATTAGTCGATGAATGTATTTCTACAGGTCATAAAGTGTTGATTTTCTCACAATTCACATCCATGTTAGATATTTTATCTAAAGAATTAACGGCTAAAGAAATCAAACATTTAATGTTAACAGGTTCAACGAAAACGAATGAGCGTTTAGCTTTAACGGAACAGTTTAATTCAGATGATACCCCTGTCTTTTTAATCTCTTTAAAAGCGGGTGGAACGGGATTAAACTTAACAGGGGCAGACATCGTCATCCATTATGATCCATGGTGGAATATGAGTGCTCAAAATCAAGCAACAGATCGTGCACATCGTCTCGGTCAGGAAAAAACGGTTCAAGTATTCAAACTGTTCGTTAAAAATACAATTGAAGAGAAAATTGAACGTCTTCAACAGCGAAAACGTGATTTAACTGAAGCAATCGTTCAAGAAGGAGAAACCTTTATTACTCAATTAAGTAGTGAAGAGTTAACCGCACTTTTTGAAACTGATGATGATTTTTAATTGACAAAGTGAGATGCATTTCATACAATGATAATAAATAATAAACCTTTGATTGAGAAATAGTAGTTTAAGTGTCATTTTAAAGAGAGTCGATGGATGGTGTGAATCGATAAATGTCTTAAATGAATGGGCTCATGAGTGGAACCTGAATAAAAAGAGTAAGGAACCCGGTAAACTCCCGTTATGAGTATGAAGTGGAATAAACAAGGATTTATTCTATTGAGGTGGTACCGCGGTTTTTATCGTCCTCTATCGATTGAGATAGAGGACGTTTTTTTATTTAGATAAACAATAAAAGGATGATTAAAACTTAATAAAGGAGTCGAAATTATGGCAAGAATTTTATCTGCAATTCAACCATCAGGAACATTAACTATTGGAAATTATTTAGGGGCATTAAAAAACTTCGTGAAATTACAAGATGAGCATGAATGTTTATTTTTCATTGTTGATCAACATGCGATTACAGTCCCACAAGATCGTTTAGAATTACGTAAAAAAATTAAAGAGTTAACTGCATTATATTTAGCTTGTGGATTAGATCCAGAAAAAGCAACGATCTTCGTTCAGTCAGAAGTACCAGGGCATACGCAATTAGCTTGGATGTTAACTTGTAACACATCCATGGGTGAATTAGAGCGCATGACTCAATTTAAAGATAAATCACAAAAGCAAGCCGCTAAAGGACAAGGAATCGGTGTTGGATTATTCATGTATCCAGTCTTAATGGCAGCTGATATCTTATTATACGATGTTGATTTTGTACCAGTTGGAGATGATCAAAAACAACATTTAGAGTTAACTCGTGACTTAGCAGAGCGTTTCAATAACCGCTTTGGAGAAACTTTCAAAATTCCTGAGCCATTAATCGCTAAGACAGGGGCTCGTATTATGTCATTACAAGAACCGACAAAGAAAATGAGCAAGTCAGATGATAACCCACGTAACTTCATTTTAATGACAGATGAACCGAATGTCATTCGTAAAAAAATTAAATCGGCTGTGACGGATTCAGATGGAATTATCGCATTTGACCGTGAAAATAAACCAGGATTATCAAACTTATTAGAAATCTACTCAGTGATTACTGGAGAATCAATTGATTCAATCGTGGCTCGCTATGAAGGATGCGGATACGGACAATTTAAATCTGATTTAGCTGAAGTAGTCGTGGCTGAATTAGAACCGATCCAAAATCGTATGAAAGAATTATTAAATTCACCAATTATTGATGAAGTATTAGATCGTGGGGCAGAACAAGCGAATAAACTAGCATTCAAAAAAGTAAAAAAAGTGGAACATAAAATGGGATTAGGTCGCAAAAAATAATCATTTAGAACGGATAGCTCAGAAAAGCTATCCTTTTTCTTTGATTGAGTAATCTATTAAGCACGTTTCTTAGCAACTTTTTCCGTCGAACATTCGGACTTAAGGACAGTTTAGTTCTATTATTGAACATTACTGGGGAAAGCGTTGACAAGGTATGGCAATTTCAAATAAAATGAGAATAACTTGAACGCAAGATGAGTTAGATGGGGGCTAAATATGGGGAAAGTTTTGGTTTTTTTATTTGATGGGATGACAGATTATGAAATTACGTTTATTTGTCATGTCTTACATTCAGATGCAGGGAAAGATATTATAACGGTCGCTTATGAGGATCGTGTCGTCAAAGCACAATCAGGCTTCAACTTTGAACCTGACTGTACCCTTGCGGAAGTCGTTGATTTAGATACTGAGGGACTTATATTATGTGGGGGGCGAGAGGTTGATATTAAACCTTCACTAGTTAAATTAATTCAACGCTATCATGGTGAGCGAAAACTATTAGCAGCGATTGGAACAGCTGGAACCATCATGTTAGCTAAATCAGGTGTCTTAGATGAAGCGACTTATACAACACCTTTAACGCAGTGGTCAACGAAATACCAATATGTCTATGGAATCCAAGATCCATTCCCGCGCGATAATTGTATTGAAAAGCGACTCGTACGTGACAGACATATTATCACGGCACAAAGCATTGCTTTTTTAGATTTCACATTAGAAATTTGTGCTTGGTTTAAATTATTTCAAAACCATCAAGAGAAGCATGCATTTGCGAAGTTGATTAAAGGAGCATAAAAAAAGGTTAACTCTGACATTGGAGTTAACCTTTTTTTATATATTTAAGGGTTTTAATTCACCATGAATAATGATTTGTTCTTCTTTTATATATGATTCAATTCCTTTATATGAGCTTGGATAAAAATCCTCAAATTCGATTAATCTCATAAATAAATGTGAGGAATCATTCATAAAAGCGATTTGTGAATCGATCATGTCTTGTAATGATTGGAACACAGTTTTCATCTGAACTGATGAAAAAGATTGGGTAAATTGTAAAACGACGTGTTTAATTTCTTCTTTTATATATTTAACATGTTGCATTAATGTCATGTCTTGAGTTAGGCTTAATGGTTCGATGGTTTCATTAAGGTTCATTTGGCTTTGTATGTTCATGATTGGCGTCACTTCTGAAGATGCAACCACGTTTGGTGTGTCATGACACCCAATAAGTAAAACAGTACTTGCAAAAGCTGCAAATATCATTTGTTGTAGTCTCATATTGACCTCCATTGCTACACTTTTTGGCGAACGTTATTTAATTTAACACAAGATTTTTACAATGTAAATAATGAAAACCTAAAAAATGATAAAAACCGACCTTTAAAAACGCTTTTTATGTTACTTTATCCCATTTTATAATGAGGATGAGTTTAACGTAACGTTTGATTTTAAAAAGATAGTAAAACAATTTTTAAAGTTACTGATATTTCGTATAAAGCATGCTACAATACCATTAATTGGTAAAGGTTGTGTTTTTGATATAAGTCAGTCATAGATAGGGGGATGAGTTTGATGATTAAATTTAATAACCGAACGAATTTAATGGAAGCGATTGAATTTAATTATTTATTAAATGATGTTAAAGATCCAAATCTTTATCGCGATGTTTATCCGTATGATGAAATTCCAAAGGTGACATTTAATCATACGCGGGTTCCTATACGTATGCCAGATGATATCTTTATAACAGATACATCATTTAGAGATGGACAACAATCACGCGCACCCTATACCGTTGATCAAATGGTAACACTGTATGAAATGCTACATCGTCTTGGTGGACCACAAGGAAAGATTCGTCAAAGTGAGTTTTTCTTATATTCGAAAAAAGATCGAGAAGCCGTCTATCGATGTTTAGAATTAGATTATGAATTTCCAGAAATCACAGCATGGATTCGTGCGAATAAGGATGATTTTCAATTAGTTCATGAGATGGGATTAAAAGAAACGGGTATTTTAGTCTCTTGCTCGGATTATCATATTTTTAAAAAATTAAAGATGACACGTAAAGAAGCTTTTGATCATTATTTAGGCATCGTGAAACAAGCATTAGAAGTTGGTATCATTCCAAGATGTCACCTCGAAGATATTACCCGTGCTGATTTTTATGGATTCGTAGTCCCATTCGCCATGGCGCTGAAAGCATTAAGTAATGAAAGTGGTGTTCCTATTAAGGTGAGAGCTTGCGACACGATGGGATATGGGGTTACTTATCCAGGAGCGGCTTTACCACGCTCGGTTCAAGGAATTATTTTTGGACTCAATCATCATGCTCAAATTCCAAGTGAACAAATTGAGTGGCATGGGCATAATGACTTTTATAAAGCCGTCAATAACTCATCGAATGCTTGGTTATATGGAGCTAGTGGCGTAAATTGTACGATGCTTGGGATTGGAGAACGAACTGGAAATACGCCTCTGGAAGCGATGGTGTTTGAGTATGCCCAGCTGAAAGGAACACTAGATGGCATGGATCCTACTGTCATTACAGAGATTGCTTCTTATTATGAGCATGAAATTGGTTATAAAGTGGCGTCTAATACTCCTTTTGTTGGAAAAAACTTCAATGTGACTCGTGCCGGTATTCATGCCGACGGCCTCTTAAAAAATGAAGAAATTTATAATATTTTTGATACGGATAAATTTTTAAATCGTCCACCCCTTGTCTCAATCTCTGCTCATTCAGGATTAGCTGGAATTGCTCATTGGGTGAATAGCTATTATCAGTTAAAAGAAGAGGAGGCTGTAGATAAAAACTCAGCACTCGTCTGTCGATTAAAAAGATTTGTCGATCAGGAATTTGAACAAGGTCGAATTGGAATTATGTCAGATGAAGAGTTAGCCAATTATGTCGAGTTTTTAAAATCTAATGGGGGCGTTTTATAATGGGATTAACATTATCACAAAAAATTATTCAAAAACACCTGCTTCATGGAGAGATGAAAGCAGGAGAAGAAATTGCAATCAGCATTGATCAGACGTTAACACAGGACTCAACAGGAACGATGGCTTATTTACAATTAGAAGCGATGAATATTGATCAGGTCAAAACTAAACGCTCAGTTGCCTATATCGATCATAATATGTTACAAGTTGGTTTTGAAAATGCAGACGATCATAAATATATTCAAACGGTCGCTAATAAATATGGGATTTATTTTTCAAAGCCTGGCAACGGGATTTGTCATCAAGTTCATCTTGAACGATTTGGAGTACCTGGACAAACGTTAATTGGGAGTGATTCACATACGCCCACATGTGGGGGGCTTGGTATGTTAGCCATTGGGGCAGGTGGTTTAGATGTTGCACTTGCTATGGCAGGTCAACCGTACTATTTAAAAATGCCCAAGATGGTTCAAATCAAACTAACTGGGGCACTAAGAACGGGTGTCTCATCTAAAGATATTATTTTAGAAGTTTTACGTCTACTAAGTGTCAAAGGTGGCGTTGGTAAAATTATCGAATACAGTGGAGAAGGGGTAAAGACATTAACGGTTCCGGAACGCGCAACGATGACTAATATGGGAGCAGAACTTGGAGCTACGACATCCATTTTCCCAAGTGATGAGCAAACATACGCCTTTTTAAAAGCTCAACAACGCGAACAAGACTTTACAGCATTAGTTGCAGATGAGGATGCTGATTATGATGAATGTTATGAAATTCATTTAGATGAATTAGAGCCACTTGTGGCCAAACCTCATTCACCAGATGCCATTTCAACCGTCGAAGAAGTGGGAGCTATAAAAGTCGATCAAGTGGCCATTGGGTCTTGTACGAACGGTTCTTATCTTGATTTAATGAAAGTCGCTGCTATTTTAAAAGGGAAAAGGGTGCATCCAGATGTCAGTCTGGTCATCTCACCAGGGTCAAAACAAGTATTAACGATGTTAGCTCAAAATGGAGCATTGGCAGATTTAATTGCTAGTGGGGCGCGAATTTTAGAATCTGGATGCGGTCCATGCATTGGAATGGGACAAGCTCCTGCCAGTCATGCCGTGAGTTTACGAACATTTAACCGTAATTTTTATGGACGATGTGGAACGTTATCAGCACAAGTTTATTTATGTTCACCTGAAACAGCGGCTTATTCAGCAATCAGTGGGACATTAGTTAGTCCATTGCAAGCAACAACGTTTGAGCACCCTTCATTCCCTCATCAGTTTGAAGTGTTAGATAATAGTATTATTTTACCAAACGAACTGCATCAAGACGTCGTTCGAGGACCTAATATTAAATCGTTCCCATTAAATGAGGCACTTAAAAAGGATTTAGAAGCCTCGGTGTTATTGAAAGTAGAAGATAACATTACCACTGATCATATCATGCCATCAAATGCTAAGCTTCTCCCTTATCGCTCAAACATCCCATATTTATCGAACCATTGCTTTGAAACGATTGATTCTACTTTTTCTTCACGCGCAAAACAGGCGAAGCAAGGCTTTATTGTTGGAGGAGAAAATTATGGACAAGGTTCCTCACGTGAACATGCGGCACTTGTTCCACTGTATTTAGGAATCAAAGCTGTTTTTGCTAAGTCATTTGCACGCATCCATCGCTCAAATTTAATTAACTCAGGAATCCTTCCTTTTGAATTTGAACAGTCTTCAGATTATGATTTGATTGAAGAAGGAGATCGATTATCAATCAAAAATTTAAAAGAGGCCATTGAATTGAATCAAACACAGCTTACAGTGACAAATCAGAGTAAACAAAGCACGTTTACCGTTCATTTACCATTAAGTCCTCGTGAAAAAGAGGCGATTCTAGCAGGTGGGATCATTAATTTAATTCGTCAAAGGGAGGAAGCTTAATGAGAACAGTCACATTAATTCCAGGGGATGGCATTGGACCAGAAATTAGTCAATCTGTCGTCAAAATCTTTGAAGCTGCCAAGGTTCCGATTAAATTTGAAATCGTTGAAGCGGGAGCGAAAGTGATGGATCAAGAAAAGACTCCACTGCCACAGGCCGTCTTAGATTCTATTCAAAAAAACAAAGTAGCGCTCAAAGGCCCAATTACAACGCCGATTGGATCAGGCTTTCGTAGTGTCAATGTGGCCTTACGACAATACTTTGATTTATACGCCAATGTACGTCCCGTTAAAAGTATTAAAGGGGTTCCTTCCCGTTATGAGGAGGTTGACTTAATTATTGTTCGTGAAAATACAGAAGATTTATATGCTGGAATTGAACATAAAATCGGAGATGTAGCGGCTGAAAGTATTAAGGTCATCACTAAAAAAGCAAGTGATCGCATTGCAACGTATGCTTTTACACTCGCGAATCAACAACAACGTGAAAAAGTAACGGCCGTTCATAAAGCGAACATTATGAAATTAAGTGATGGTTTATTCTTAGATTGTGTTCGTGACATTCGTGAACAATATCCTGACATTGAATATGATGAACAAATTGTAGATGCGATGTGTATGAATTTAGTCTTGCATCCTGAATCCTCAGATGTTTTAGTGATGGGGAATTTATATGGCGATATTTTATCTGATTTATGTGCCGGATTTGTAGGTGGACTTGGATTAATTCCGGGCGCAAATATTGGAGAAGAGATTGCCATTTTTGAAGCTGTTCATGGTAGTGCACCGAGCATTGCCGGCTGTAATCAGGCCAATCCAACAGCTTTGATTCAATCTGCAATCATGATGCTTCGACATTTAAACCTTCTAAATGAAGCCAATCGCATTGAGGCCGCCCTTTATGCGGTATATGAGCAAGGGCATGACTTAACCAAGGACTTAGGTGGAACAGCGACAACGACACAGTTTACTGATGCGCTCATTGCTAAATTACTGAATAATCGATAGAACGGGCTTCCGTTCTTTTTTTGTTTTCCTTTGACAGAAGAAATGAGAATGTGACGGACTGAGACAACTTCCTCTCTATTTAAAGACGTTTAATGAATGATTTTTTTATCGAAGAATGAGTAATATCAAATGCTACCACCCGTCATGCGATATAATAAGTCATATTAACTAGGCGAAATGGAGGATTCATATGCCAGACATAAAATCAATCTTACTACTTTGCTCCTTCTTGTGTTTCATCACCGGTATTTTTAGCCCTGAAGTCATCATTAGATGGGGAATTCCTTCCGTTAAAACTAGAAGACGTGTCCTTGCACTTTTTGGAGGTGTGACACTTTTATTAGTCATCATCACACAAATCGGTGAATCATTACCCAAGACTTATACTGAATTTAATCCTGAGGAAGAACCGTCTAATATTTTTGTCTTTTCTCCCATTGAGGCAGGAGATCGAATGAAAATTTATAAAATTGCTGAAACCGGCTATACCAATCATTTAGAGATTAATATTCTGAATGAGCAGAGCTCTTTAGGTAATGAAAATTATAATGCACCTGAAGGATATGAGTTTGTTCAATTAGATTTAAGGGTAACAAATAAAATGAATGAGCCCTATACACTTGATACACGTGAACTTCAATTACAAACAGGGATGCTTGAAGTCTTAACACCAACCATTGAGGATACGACAGAAACAAGGATTGATCTCGCGGGAGAAGAAACAATTGAGTTATCCCTGGTTTATTTACAACCGATTGACGAATCCTATTTGACCTTAACGTATTTACCACTAGCTACAGAAGCAGAATCCAATGAAGAAGCCTCAACAGAAGTCAGTGTTAGCAAAATTGGAGAAATCATCAAGACAAAACAAACGATGATTCAAGTTCATGAAGTGAGGCGAATGAATCAGAGTGCTAAAGCTGGATTTGAATATATTGAAGTCTCATTAAGTATTAAAAATCCAAGTAATCGTGCGATGACGTACTATCCCTTTCATTTTGAGTTAGAGTGTAGTTCAAGTCCTAATCGGGTAAAATCAGCTATGGGAATATCTGAAGTAGAAACATTAGGAATAACCGAGTTAGCTAGCGGAGGAATGGTGACGGGCACCTTACTATTTGAAGTTCCTAAAGGAGCGACGGATTTAAAGCTTTATTATCACGAACCCTCATTATTTACAAAACAAATGCTTGAAATCAATTTAATGGAAACAAGTAGTCAGCCACTACCGCTACAATCTGAAGTCGTATTAAGTGAACAATGGAAGTCAGTGGACGAACTCAATAACAGACAACTCAAAGTTTTAGAAACAGAGTTAATCAAAGAAACTAAATACACGCAAGCTAAAGAACATCATCAATTTGTTGCTGTTCGTGTTGAGTTGACAAATCACTCGGCTGAAAATCAAGAATATACCGCTTTTGATTTTAAATTAATGAATGAGCAAGGTCGTTTAACGATGCCAAGTCTTTTATTAATTGATAATCAATCCGAGTTAACGAGTGGCACCTTAGCACCACAAGAAAGTGTCACAGGTTACTTATTATTTGAAGATTCCGATTTATATACGACTTTTTACTTACTTTATTCACCTGATAATTGGAAAGATTCTGAGTGCATCATTCAACCGTTACAGTAATTTGTGGGAATATTGAAAAATTTTTACAATTTGTTGAAAAAACAGTGTCTTTTTTGTGTACACAGTGTATAATATTCTTAATTTAACAAAAAAAGAAAAGTTAAAATGCTTTAGGCTGATGAGTGAATTATCTTAGATCTAGATGGCACACTTTAGCGTCTCAAAGGATGGGGATCGATTCTTAGAACGAGGCCATTTAATTTTTTAAGCTGATGTAAAAATGTTGAAGATGATAGGTTATATAAGCAAATGGCTATCGCTATTCCTAGATGAATTGACATAGCAACAAGTTGAATGACTGAAACCTATTTCAAACGTACCATTCAAATGGTATCCGTTATTAATCATAAATGATGGTCAAGTGGGTTATATCGAAAGCTTTTTAGATAATGATCAGTGGCATCAGTCATGTAAGGCTAGTATTCAAGGACTTGATACAGTGTATCATAATCATTGAACGTCATGATTTGAAGGCCCATATAGGTAGGGAAGACATTGTAAGACTTCAAATCAGCTAAAGCAACTTATTGATCTTTCTTTTTTTGCAAAGTTTGAATTTGAAGACGTTGATCTTCAAATAGAGTCCTATCACCATGACGTGAGTGAGTAGGTGAGTGAATGCTAACGTTCGTTGGGGAAAGACGATCGTTAGAAATAAAGGAGTAAAGGGGTAGTGAGTATGAGTCAAGGGCTTTTTGAAACATTAATTAAAGAAGAACAACAACCATTTTCAGGATGGGATTTTAGTTACTTAGAAGACAGTGGTCGAATGGTAGAGTTTCCTTTAAAGTGGAAATTTTCAAATGTTTTAAAGCCATATCTTGAAAATTGTCACCGATTATTAGATATGGGCACAGGTGGCGGTGAATATTTAAGTTCATTCGCACCACTTCCAGCGGTGACCTTTGCAACAGAAGGGTATGAACCTAATGTAACGATTGCTGCTGATCGTTTAGCACCACTTGGAGTAACTGTCGTTCCAATTGAATCAGATGATCATTTACCATTTGAAGAGGATTCGTTTGATGTGATCATGAATAAGCATGAATCCTTTAACGCAGATGAAGTGGCACGTCTTTTATCAGAAGATGGTTACTTCATTACTCAACAAGTCGGTGGTTTAAATGACTGTGAGTTGAATATCTGGTTAAATGCAGAACCCAGTCACTTTTCCAATTGGAGTTTACGTTGTGCTGTGAACCGTTTAAAAGAAGCAGGATTAACGATTTTAAAGGCAACGGATGATGTCTCATTCACACGTTTTTATGATGTGGGAGCCATTGTTTATTATTTAAAAGCGATCAGTTGGCAAATCCCTGATTTTTCAGTGGAAAAATACTTTGATCGTTTAGAATCCATCCAAGCTGTTATTGATAAACAAGAATATATTGATTTTACACGCCATCGTTTTTTAATTGTGGCACAGAAAACAAAGCAAGATGAATTAAATTGACAAGACTAGTCGTGATCCAGCATGTAATTGGTAATTTATTCGATTCATGCTGGATTTTATGATCTTTTTTTGACTCTTTATGAACTGCTGACTAATCAGACTTCTTTTATTCGGTTATCAATTTTTAAAATCTCGTGTTAGTCGTTTGACATCTGTCTTTAATAAAGTTCATGGGGATCCATTCCATTATGATAATAATTATCTACAAATTCTTTTGTTTTTTTATCCATAAAGCTAATGTAGAGGTTTCCAGTTTCATCAAAGCACATTTCATCAATGGTGACTTGATAAGTTTTAGCTATTTCTTGTGCTCTAGCTAATCGTTCACTACTCTGAGTAATCACATAAATTTGTCTAAAGTTATCGGCTGAAATAATTTTCCAGCCAAGTGCATGTAAGATATCTAAGATATTCAATTTAATCACCTCGAATACCTTATTATAGGAGAAAAAGTTCTTAGTTAAACAAAAAAACACCTCGTCAGAGGTGTTTTAAATTATTCTTGTTCTAAGTTTGCAACGTATGATTCACGATCAATAGGAGAGAATCCAACGATTTGATCACAATGAAGGGTTAATTCATCAAAACTTAGTGTGTGTCCCGCTGCATAAGTGACGATAGCCTCTTTGACACAAATCATGCTACCATCACCGATAAATTCTACGTCCTCTTCACGCATGTTTTTAATCACTTCATCTTTTGCTGCCGAGATGATTCCTGCCATCGTTTCATCCATTTGATCTCCAGCATAATATAAACGTCCCATGACATGGCCAAAGTTAGTGATTAAAATAACATATCCATCACCAGAGTTAGCTATGGCAGATAATAAATTTAAATTTAAATATTTAGAAGACATTTGCTTCATACTAACACATCCTTATCTGAAATACCTTATCCATTTTAACATGAGAAAAAATTCACGACTACAATAATTTATCGAATTTTTAAGAATAACAGTGATGAATGATTTACGATGATACCTGATATTTCAGTTCATGCCCTTATTTTAAATGATAAAATCAAGAGTTCACTCAACTTTTATTCGATAAAAAGCGGATTCTTTTTTATATTTCATGTATAATTATCGTAAAAGTTGTCAGATAAAAATAGAGGTGAATATAATGGACTTTTTTAAACACTATCCTCGTAAAAAGATTGACTTAGCAACTATTGAGGAACATTACAAGCTAGGTAACTATCAAGAGTTATATTATTTTATACAAGAGGCACTAAAAACGGGAGTCATCATCCCAATCAAAAGTAGTGGGAGTAATGGGAAAAAACCAGCATTGTATAAAACTTACCGAATTCAAGTCACGATAGAAAATGAAGCAACTCTTCGTGAGGAGTTACTCTATTTAATTCATCCCAATTTAAAAAATGATTATTACCTGGCTCATTTAACGCAATATAGCAACGATCGTGAAGCCATATTGAAGCTCAGTTCTTTTTTTCAAACGAAATCATCTGATTTAGAACATCCCACTGCAATCAATGAACGCAGTTTTCAGATTTGGCAACAAGAGAAGTTTCTCTTAGAAGAAGGAAACAGACTTTTAAAAAATGTTGGCCTATCAATGACTGATTTAAATATTTATGAAACAGCAGAACCCCTGGCGTATTTTAGTGCTTGTAAAGAGACGCCTCAAAATATTTTAATTATTGAAAACAAAGATACGTTTTATAGTTTGCGTAAATATTTAATTGCGGGGCATAAAGAGATTCTAGGGTGTCGAATCAGTACCTTAATTTATGGAGGCGGTAAAAAGGGTGTTAAAGGATTTCAACATTTTCACGCGAGCGTTGAACCGTATTTATTGCACCAAGACAATCGATTTTACTATTTTGGAGATTTAGATTATGAAGGAATTATTATCTATGAAAGTTTATGCGCTCATTTTTACTGTGAGCCATTGGTGTCAGCATATGAGGCGATGCTTCAAAAAGCAGCCAATCTTCCATTACCAAAGACGAAAGAAAAACAAAAACGTCACGAACAAGGCGTTTTCTTTAGCTATTTTAATGAGGTGTCAGCCATGAAAGCCATTTTAGAGAATGAGTATTATATTCCACAAGAAATATTGACGATGGAAGATTTTTAGGAGGAAGGACATGCAGTACGATTTTTTACGACACTTTCAAATGCGTATGAAAAAAGTGGGTGCCTATGCGGTCTTGTTTAAGAACAGTTTAGCCAAAACGACATGGAAAAGTTATGGGTTTGATGAATCTTATGAACAAGTCAACCTCATGTTTTCAGTCTTACTTTATATTATGGAGTGCTCACTCAAAGAAGAGGTGTGCACGATGGATGACATTGCGAATTTCATTGATCAACTTAACATGCAAGCTTATCAGAAGTCACTGTCCTATGAACAAGCAAAAGAGCTGGCTATTTTTATTGTTGATGTAGCCCTTTGTAATGAAGGACGTCCGATGTACTTTGAGAGTTATAATTACGAAGAAAGCCAGTATGAGTCCATTTATATCAGCTTCGTCGGAAACAAAGTGGTTTACATCGATCAAGAATTGAAACGAACGTCGTATTACTTAACCGATGAAGGCTATGAACTGATGTTATCCACCCTTGAAGTCGACAGTCATTTACAATTAACGATTCAAGAGATGATCTTTAAACTGCACTTAGAGAAGGCAACGTACGATAAAGCGGTGGATGATGTCAAAAATATCTTTAATTTATTGCGCATTCAATTTCAAAAAATTGAGGGAGCCATGCGAAAAATCCGTCAAAATGCCTTGCTATATTCAGTGGATGACTATAAAGAAGTTGTTGAACAAAATTTAAGCATTATTGAAGAAACCAAAGAGAAATTTTTAGGATATCGCGAGAATATTAAACGTCGAATGCAAGAACTAGAAGAAAAAGATATTACGATTCAAAAGCTTGCAGAAGATGAACGTGAAAACTTAGGGCATTTAAAAACGATTGAAAGTTATTTAAATCAAGCCCTTGATGAACATCAGCGAATTTTAAACTTACATTTTGATTTGAAAAGTTTGTATACCAAAGAACTTGAAGGTTTGACGCAAATGGGGATGATTCAACGATTTAACTTACGCACTGAACTTTATGAAGAAGTATTAAAACAACCACATACCTTGGATTTTATGGATTATTTCTTACGCCCGTTATTTATGAAACCATTAGAAAAGACGTACAACCTTAATAAAAGTATTGAGTTACAACGCCCGATTTCAAAAAAGAAAAAAGAAGAAGAGTTTTTTACCACAATTGAAGAAGAATCAATGGAAACCTTTATCCTTGAACAAAAGCAGCAACGACTTCAGCGTTATCGGGATAGTCTAACCCTTTTACTGTCATTTGTTTTTAAAACGGGAAGTATTGAACTAAATGAGATCCAGCGACAACTGAATGACTCTCAATTACAACAGCTTATTCCAACCGTTGAAATTTTTAAAGAAATTATGATTGAATTATTGCAAGCGAAAGAACTCGATATCCAACGCTTAAAACAAGAACGTTCCGAAAATATTAGTGAACAAACCTTTGAATTTCAGCTGAGCACTTGTTTGCTTGATGTACTGGAAGCACAATTTCCATTAAAACGAATTGAAACGCTGACGGTCACTCGAACAGAAACAAAAAAAGTGGTGACATTTGAGCACGTTCAAGATGAAGAAGGGCGTAAAAAGACGATTAAATGTTCTAACATTAAATTAGAGGTGAAGTAACATGAGTTATCAAATAGAAGAAGTAAAACTTAGCCAGCAAATCTTTTATCACTTACTTTCACAGCGTGAATTAAATGAGCAACAAGACAAAGCTCTTTATTACGCCTATACTGGAAATGAAACGGTGATGAATTTAGTCAAAAGCCAAGGCGAAATTGCCAATTGTGTCATTGAACGTTATGGAAGTAGCATCTACTTAATTCCAAAAGAGGAAAATGAAGTTCTAGGATTTTCAAAACGTGAACTAAAAAAAGTCCTTTGTAAATCATCGGGAACAGATAAAGATTATTATTTATCTCAATTTGTCATTTTAACCTTACTTGTTGAATTTTATGATGGACAAGGACAAAGTGCAAAAGGGCGAGACTTTATGCGTGTGGGAGAGTTACAAAATATCATTGCCGAGCGTTTAAAAGAAGGCGCAACCTACTATGACGAAGAACAACAACAGCAACTTGGCATTGCCTATAGTAACATGCTAGAAGCCTTTGAAGCGCTACGAAGTGATGATCGAGGTTCAAAACAAAAAACAACAAAAGAAGGATTTTTACATGGAATCTTTAAGTTTTTACAAGAGCAACAACTCATTGAATACATTGAAGCTGATGAAATGATTACAACAACGAAAAAGCTTGATCAACTGATGGATTTTAATTTATTAAATCAAAACAACTATACTCGAGTATTACACGTCCTAAAGGAGGCCGAAAATGAGTCGAATTAATCGTATCCGTATTGTCAACTTAAATTACAATAATAACGCCATTCGAATCGATGATGAATGCTTTGAACTAGTCAATGAAAATACGTTACTTTCTTTACGGAATGGGGGCGGTAAATCGGTGTTAATTCAAATGTTAACCGCTCCGTTTGTTCATAAACGTTACCGTGATACGAGTGATCGTCCATTTGCTAGCTATTTTACGACGAATCAGCCAACGTTTATTTTAGTGGAATGGAGTTTAGATCATGAGGCTGGGTATGTGTTAACGGGAATGATGGTTCGTAAAAATCAAGAGCTGAAAGAGGACGAGGATCATCGTTTTGACCTTGAAATGATTAACTTTATTCATGAATATACGTCTGAAAATGATTACGATATTCAAAATTTCCCGCTACTGATTCAAGAAAGTCAGCGTAAGACGTTAAAAGGGTTTCATGTTTGTCGTCAATTATTTGAGCAATGTAAACAAGATAAACAACTTAAATTTGATTACTATGATATGAATCAGCCGGCACGTAGCCGTGCCTACTTCAATAAATTAGAAGAATTTCAAATTTATTATAAAGAATGGGAGTCCATCATCAAAAAGGTCAATTTAAAAGAGTCGGGATTATCTGAATTATTTAAGGATGCAAAAGATGAAAAAGGGCTCACAGAAAAATGGTTTTTAGAAGCGATTGAAAATAAGCTCAATCAGCAGCAAGACCGCATGAAAAACTTTGAAACACTAATAAAAAAATATATCTTACAGTATCAGGCGAACGAAGGAAATTTCAAAAAAAAAGAAGGAATTTTACGTTTTCAAGAAGAAATGCAGCCGATTTTAGAGCTTGAAAAACAGTTGCTCGAGAATGAAACTCAAGTGCATGAGTATGAATGTCAATTGGCTAAATTATATGCCATTTTAGATGTCTTACACCAAGAAACGACACAGGCAAAGGAGCAGCAGAACCAGCAATTAGAGCAGTTAACTCAACAACAACATCGTCTAGCTTATGAACAACAATCCCTTGTCATTTATGATTTAATGGATCAGATAACAACCTTACTTAAGGAAACAGGTGAGCAAGAACATCGGTTAACTCAATTAGAAGAGCGTCAACAAATAACCGTGAGACAACAACACATCTATGAAGCAGCGAATCGTTATCAATCGTATAAGCAAGCGTCAGAAGATGTTCAGCGTTGTGAATCGGAACTTGCCGTTGCGAAAAAAAGTCAAGAAGATTTACTCCCACGTTTACAAAATCTTGGATATAGTTTAAGTTTAGCGTATGAACAGCAAGTCGAACGTGAACAAGCTGACTTAACTCATGTTCGTTGGCAAATAAAAGATGTGATGCAACAACAAAAACACATTCACAAGCAATTAGAGATCAAGCAAGAGGATCGTCAGCAATTTTCCACTCAAATAGGGCGACTTGAGCAAGCTATTTCACAATTTGATCAAGACGAACAACGCTTATCTTCTAAGTATGACGAAGCTATTCAACGAAACTTAGAATGTTTTTATGCAGCGGGATTGTTAAAGGAGACAATCGACTCCATCAAACATCAGCTTGGAGAACTCAAGAAACAAAAAAAACAAGACTTAGAACAAGAGCTTCACGTAAAAGAGTTGCAGCATAAGGTGAATCGTGATTCAGAAGATGCTAAAGAAGCACTTGGGTCGTTAAAAATGATGATCAACGCCTATCAACAAGAACTACAACAATTAGAAGAGGAATTGAAAGTTCGTCATCGTATTCGTAGTTACATTGCTTGGCCTGAAGAAGCCGTTCTTGATACAGATGGCATGATAGAGGCGCTACACCAAAAGCGCCAAACCGTTGAAGGACGTCTACGTGAGTTTGAACGTGAAATGGATCGTTTACAAAAAGAAAAACAACAACTTCAATCGGGAGAAGTTTTGCCGATTCCTGATGATTTAAAACAACGTCTAGCGGATGAAGGGATTCAATATATCCAAGGAATAGACTGGTTAAAACGAAATCAACGTTCAGCCGAAGAAAATCAACTCCTTATTTCGAAAAATCCATTTTTGCCCTACAGTTTGATTTTAAATGCTACAGAGATGAAGCGATTAAAACGTATTGACCTTCAAATTAAAACGCCATTCCCTGTACCGATGATTCTGAGGGAACAATTAGAACAAGCACCGGCCACAACGTATTTATCTGGTTATTGTCAATTAGATACCCTTCATTTTTATGTTTGGTTTAATGAAGAATTATTAGACGAGCACCGTTTGCAACAATTGTTACTGCTTAAAGAAAAAGAAATTGCCGAGATTCAAGATAAGTGTGCCACACAACGTCTTCATCTTGAACGATATGAGGAGCAAATAGGTGTCTTAAAATATCAAAAGCTATCTGCCACAACATATGATCATGCTAAAAAACAACTCTCTGATTCCTTAAAACAACAAGATGAATTACAACAACAACTTCTTCATTTTCAAGCGGAAAAAGAGCGTCTTCGTGGAGAATTAGACGCGATCTTGAAACAGTTAACGACACGTCAAGAACAGATTCACTTTACTCAATTGAAACTTCAAGATTTTGAACAATTTATAATTGCTTATGAGCGTTATGTTCAGTTTCTGAAGGAGTTATTAGACGTCCGTGAGCAATTAAATACAACGTTAAGCGAGATTGATGAGGCGATGCAACAGCAAGCAGAACTTCATGAATCATACGATCGATTAAAAGCCAGTGAGCGTGAAAAACAAGCGCGTTTATCCCAGTCACAAGCAGTTCTTCAACGCTTTGAGCATTATGAAGAAGGAGAAGAATTACGAAAAGATGTGGAGGATTTATTAGCAGAGTATGAGGCCATTAAAGATCAATTAGATGGGGTGCTACATCGCAGCGAGGAAGACCTCATTTCAGCGAAAAAGCGATTTAACTTTGAAGAAGAGCAACTTCATACACTCATGCAACGTTATGAACTTTCAGATGCTGATTACCAACACATAACCTATGATAAATTTGCGCATGAAGAGGTGTTACATGAGATTGAACGATTGACGCATGAACTTCGTGAACAAGAAAAGGTGATTAATGAGTTAAAGATTTCAGTTGCAAAATATGAAACTGAGAAGAAAAATGCCTATGATTTATTAAAACGTGATTTAGGTGAAACCGAGATTTTAGATAAATCTGAAGTCGTGAAGCGGGATTTCATTATATTGCTGTCACAAAATCAAGCACAAATTAAAACGGTGAAGCAATGTCTTCATACGCTCGAGCAATCATTAGCGTTATACGCCCGTGAGCAATCGAATTTAGTCGAATATAACCAAGAGTTACCTGAAACAGACGTTGTCATTGATTCAAGCTATCGAAGCTATGATGAAAAAGCATGGCAAACAGAGAGAGGAACATTACTTCGTGATTATAGACAACAACAAAAAATGGTCGAAACATTAAAACATTCAATTAGCGATGAGTTTAATCGAATGAGTCGCCTCCCTCTATTTGAAGAGGATTTCTTTAATCGTCCATTACAGCGATTTGCTGTATGCAAACATGTCCCGCAATCGTTTATCGAGCAGTACGACACGATGCATCAAGTCTTTAACAGCCTAATGAAAAAGTTAGATGTTGATATTGAAATGAGTGAAAAAGAGAAAAGCAATGTCATTCAATTGTTACTTGATTATGTCGGAGAAATTCATAAACAACTCGGTTTAATTGATCAAAATTCAAGTATTCCGATTCGTGGGAAAAACATTAAAATGCTTCGCATCAAGCTACCTGATTGGCAAAGTAATGCCAATGTTTATCACGTGCGAATGAACGACTTTGTCAACTCATTAACGCAACATTGCTTACAACTCATGCAAAATAATGAAAATATCGAAGAGTTTATTGGCCATCAAGTGACAACCAAACAACTTTATGACCAAATTGTTGGAACGTCAAATGTTGAGATTAAATTATATAAAATTGAAGAGCAACGTGAATATCAAATCACATGGGAGCAAGTGGCGAAAAATTCAGGAGGGGAAGGATTCTTATCCGCCTTCGTTATTTTAACAAGTTTACTTTCTTTCATGCGTCGAGACGAAACAGATATCTTCTCAAGCTTTGAAGAAGGAAAAGTTTTACTCATGGATAACCCATTTGCCCAGACGAATGCAGCTCACCTTTTAAAACCACTCATTGAACTCGCAAAGAAAAACAACACTCAATTAATTTGTTTATCCGGGCTAGGGGGGGACTCCATCTATAGTCGATTTGAAAACATCTATTCCTTAAGTCTCGTTCCATCCAGCTTCAAAAAAGGATGTGAATACCTCAAAAGCCAACACATCAAAGGCGAAGTCGAACCCCACCTGGTGATTCCCTCGCGCGTTTACGTGGAAGATGCAGTACAAGAAGCGTTATTATTTTAACAGTTAATCTTCCTAAAAATGAGAGACCTCAGTTGTATATTCAATATACAACTGAGGTCTTTTAAAAAACAATCAATGGGATTGCTTATTAAATTAAAATTATCTCCAAAGTATGTCATGTTTTTCTATAATTTGTTAAAATAAACTTAGTTTAAATCATTTCTTAAATGTCTATGCAAATATTGTAGCAAAAGCATGTTACTTCTTAGCTAGGTTATTTACTGTAGAAAAGAAATTTAGGAGGGCAACGATGACTAAAACATTAAATTATTATAATCAGTGTGCTCAGGCATACAATGAAACAACTTTAAATATTGAGTTTGATAGTAAGCGTGAGATGCTGTTAAAATATCTTCAACCAAATGCGCATATTTTAGATTTAGGGTGTGGATCAGGAAGAGATAGCAAAGGGTTCCTTCAAAAGGGTTATAAAGTGACTGCCGTAGATGGTTCTAAAGAATTATGTAAAATTGCAAGCAAAAACATCGGGCAAGATGTGATTTGTCAGTTGTTTAATGAACTAGATGCTGTTAATGAGTTTGATGGAGTATGGGCATGCGCCTCTTTATTACATTTACCAACTAATGAGTTGAAAGAAACAATTTCAAAAGTTGAGAATGCGTTAAAAAATGATGGCTATTTCTATGTTTCATTTAAATATGGTGATTTTGAAGGTGAGCGTGACGGACGATACTTTAATGACTTTACTGAAGTTTCATTCAGTACCTTACTGAAAGAGTTTCCTAATTTAGAACTTCAAGAAGTAGAAGTCACAACAGATGTGATTCCAGGTCGTGAGAACGTTAGTTGGCTGAACGTGATTATGAAAAAAATAGCTTAAGGAAAAAGACACCTCCATTGTTAGACTTCATTGCTAACGTTAGCGGGTGTCTTTTATTTTGTTGATTTTAAGATGATATTTTTTAGAAGCATTTACATTTTTCTTTTTGCTCTTGGCGTTTGTTTAGTAAATCTTGCTCTGTGTATCCAAGTTTATGACCTAATCCGAATAAGACTTCCATGACATCGATTAGTTCTTCTAGTTTTTTAACTAGATCATCAAAGGAACCAAGCGGATTTTATTAACTGTATAGCCTGGAATAAAACGGCTCAAACCATTGATAGGTATGTCCTAAACGAAAGATGATTGGGATAGAGGGGCGATTACAAGTGAGAAATTATGAGAATGGGTCCCCTGCGCTAAGTAGCGAAGCTCTTAGCCATCCTCAATTGGTAGGGAATAAAGCGGGAGTTCGCCAGTATCTATCAGAAGTTTTAGTCAATCGATTCACTTTTCTAGAATCTAAAAAAAGTAGTACGATAGCTGAACCTGTAGAGCCTTTTAATCCCGCTATGGAAAGTAATATTAACCCGTTTGATCCAAACTTCTCAAATGCTAATTACTCTCCCACCAGTCAAAACTACAACAATCCCTTTACAACCGCTACAACTTTGGCTGGGAGTCTAAATAGGGCAATGAATCCTATTTCCGTTAGTGATGATGATTTACCTTTTTAGGGGATAATTCGTGATAAAAAAGATGGCACTCAAATTCATTTCAAGAATAGTTGATATATCTTTTTAGGATATAATCGCCAAACGTTGTATACAGGCTTTGGACCTCGGTAAATGTTTGAACTTTTTAACACTTATTTTTGGTCTGTACGCATTCCCTACTAGCGGAAGATACATTTACGTCGTAAATGGCAGGGGGTCCACTTTGTTTTAGGTTACGTGGCAAACTCCCCGAGTTTGCAATGATGTTTAGTGTTCTACTGATGTGCTATACACATACAAGGGGATATAAGGAGAGAATGAACTGTTTAGTTTTCTAGGATCAGATCTTATCGTTATCAATTGTTACTAGGGTATTTTTTTAAACGCACTGGAATAATATTATTAAAAAATTAGACAATACTCTAAATATTTTTTATATCTAATCTCCAACGGCCAAGCAAATAAAACAACCAATTAATCAGTCAAATAAAGATTTGATATATAATTTAAGCGATTGAATCTTACTGGGATGAAAGCACAAATCAGGATATTATCATTAATGTAACGAGATAAACCGTTACCATATACTCATTACTATTTTTAAAAATTCAAGAAAGTCTCTTATATTTTTCTTTTATGCCGTTCAAATGAATGGCTTTTTTTATAACGATCAATGTGAAAGGGGAAGTGAAAATGGAAAACAAATTAAGAGGAAATTGTGACTTGGCTTACAGTGCAAGAGAGGGATTACCTGATGAAGTCAAAAGATTGTATGGGGTGATGGGTCACCTGCCATTTACGGAGTAAATGTATCCTCAACTAGTAGGGAATGGTGGTGGCAGGTGCCTTGATATTTAGTTGCTATTTAAGAGAAGGCGATTATAGTAGTGGGATATTATTATTTGTAAATGTAGAATATATCTTAGTACATAGAAATTGATAAAAGCCTCAATGGTTGCAAGGCAACTATTGGGGCTTTTATCATCATCTAAGATAGAGAACTAGTAAAAGTGATTTAATTCAATCACTATTGCCTTTATAGATCAATTGTTGTTAATTTTTGGATATACGTGTAAAATATGATTAATAATAGATAATTCGCTTGCTATGGAGTTCACTCCAGTGTTTATAATACAGAAGTAAATGATAGGAAGTGAAACAGATGAACTCAAAACAAGTATCAGAAATGTTCAATCTTTCGATTGATACCTTACGCTATTATGAAAAAGTTGGCGTCATTCCAGCAGTTACACGAAATAAACAAGGATATCGTGACTATCAGACGAGCGATTTAAACTGGATTTTTCTTGTCAAAACTTTGAGAAAGGCTGGAATGACAATTGATTCTTTACAAGAGTTTGCTCGTCTTGCAAAAGAGCATGAGGCGGATAACCCTGACGTAGAGAAAAAACAAAAACAGATTTTAATTGATCAGCTTGAACAAGTAGAAAAAAAACTAGCTGAAATTCAAGAAGCTCGTGATTTACTTGCTTATAAAATCGAGACTTATGATGAGCATCTTGCAAAATTTAAAAATGGTAAGATATTAGAAGAAGATATTGAAAAATTATGGGAATTAAGAAAAAATTAGTTGCTATAGAGTTTACTCCATAGTCTATAGTAATACTTGTAAATTTGATTGAAACAAATTACAGGAGGCGAATAAATGATGAAAACAGTAAAATTAAATAATGGGGTAGATATTCCAATTTTAGGTTTCGGTGTATTCCAAATTGAACCAGAATATACGGCACAAGCAGTTAAAGATGCGATTAAAGCAGGTTACCGTCATATCGATACAGCGCAAAGCTATATGAATGAACGTGAAGTGGGTATCGGGATTAAAGAATCTAATGTGGCTCGTGAAGAGTTGTTTATTACAACAAAAATTTGGATTCAAAATATTAGCTACGAAGGGGTTATGAAATCATTCACAGCATCACTTGAAGCATTAGATACTGACTATGTTGATTTACTATTACTTCATCAACCATATAACGATGTTTACGGTGCGTGGCGTGCAATGGAAGAATTGTATAAAGCAGGAAAAATCCGTGCTATCGGTATTTCAAACTTCGCAGTTGATCGCGCAGTTGACTTAGCTGTTTTTAATGAAGTAACACCTGCTATTAATCAGATTGAAATCAATCCATTTCAACAACAAACAGAAATAATTGCCGCTTTACGTGAAGAAGGAATTGCACCACAAGCTTGGGCACCATTTGCTGAGGGACAAAATGGAATCTTTACAAATCCTGTTCTGACAAAAATCGGTGAAAAGTATGGAAAATCAGTTGCACAAGTTATCCTTCGTTGGTTAGTTGAACAAGATGTCATAGTATTAGCAAAAACAGTTAAACCAGAACGTATGGCTGAAAATATCAATGTATTTGACTTTGAATTAACAGATGAAGATAAAACTGCAATCGCAACATTAAACGTTGGTTCAAGCCAGTTCTTCTCACATTCAGATCCAGTTATGATCAAACAATTAGCAAGCTATAAAATTTAAGTTATTTAATAGATATTCATTAATATAAAGTAAACAAAAATCAATGACTTAATTTGTGATAACTAATTGTCTGATTTAAATTGATAACGTAGGAAAAGAAAAAACCATTATCCCAAATCACATTTAATCTGAACTCAGATAATGGTTTTTGTTTTATCAATTCCCTGTAAAATTTCCGGATGTGAATATTATCGTGGAGATGGGTCAGTACCCATCCCAAATGTTTTAGGTGATTGCCGTAGCGGGATGTATTAAGAATAAAAGACATAAAAAAACAACTGATGAGGGGAATCAGCTGTTTAATAAAAGGGATTTTATAACATAAGGAGTTTTGGGAATAGCAAGTCTTAAACTTACCATTATGTTATGGAATATATTTCTGCTTTTATTCAAAAGCAGGAGATTTAAAGAGAAATCATGTGTTTTAAAAAACTAGAGTGCCTTATGTCACAACAGGTATTTTCATAATCATGTGTAATCCCGCTACCATGCCTGATGAAACTTCAATGCTTCCAAATAACAATAAGTAAATGGATAGGCTAATCATGCAAGTGCATCATTAGCCTTTTCTTATCCTATGCTAAGACTCAAATCTAAAGATTTTCGTACTTAGCGGAAATCCATACTTAAACAACGTCATCACTAAACATTCAATCCACCCGTGCCACCATCCTTGCGTATGGTTAGGGTGTGGGGCTTGATGTTTAGCTGTTTTTGTTTAATAGAGGAGACTGCATCGTAGCGAGAGAGTTTTCGTTGTGGATAAAGAATAAACCTTAGTACCAAGAAATTAATAAAAGCCTCAACGGTTGCAAGGCAACGATTGAGGCTTTTATCATCATCAACAGAACTATGAATATAAGGAACGTAAATAACGGTTCAGTATTGAAGAAACTGAACTATTATTTACTCCCGCCACTAAATAGTATCTTCTTATTAATAAAGAGATTGATATAAAAAGAAAAATAGGAAAATCAAAACGACATGAATTCATGTGGTTTTGGTATCCATGATCTTTTGTAATAGATTTAAAACATGCTAGAAATAAACATGGAATATTCGGCTACCATGAAGCATTCTAACTACATTTATCCCTAATAACAGTATCACTAAATATCAATCCACTCATGCCTACATCCAAGTGGATGTGTTATTTAGTTTTATATTTAATCTGAAAAACTCATCGTAGCGGGATTTTAAAGTGCCGCCTGTAACGGCAGTTATCCTAATAACCACAAGCCTCCCGCTACAAGAATTTATCTAATTGCATTTCACCTAAAGAAACACAATAAGGCATGGATAGGCGAATCATGTTCATCACATCATTCGCCTTTTCTTATTGGATGTTTTATTACAAACAAAGATGATCACTAAGCATCAATCCCTTTTTACGCCCCCATCCTATTGATGTGGGGCAGTGAGGGCTTGATGTTTAGTTGCCCACTTAACAAAGATAATTGCTAGTAGCGGGATTACGATACTTAGATATAACCTTAGTACAAAGAGGACCTTCCATCCCAAACGGTTGCAAGGCAACGATTGGGGATGGAAGATCATCTTATATTCTTTATTTAACAGGGGCTATTATTTATCAAATTAATCTTCTCATACAAGAAAAAAGAGCCTATAACTAAAATGAACGCCATTAAAAAACGTCACCGTACGCCTACGATGTACGGCGTGTGGGTGCTATTTTTAAGGCGTTTTTTTGTTAGGAGAGGGAGATACTTATTATACAAGATGCACGTGTTTCTTGATGAAATACTCTATCTATCAAAGTTCATTAAGTAGCGGGAAATATCCACGTATAAAACTAGGACTAGAAAAGTTAAACGGTATTTTTGCATATCGTGTCATGATATTCAATAGGCAACGATAGAACAGTTGCTGTTAATTTATCAAAATAACCTAGCTAATGACAGCTAGGCTTTTTCTTTCAGTTTTCAGACATAAAAAAAGAAGAACAGTTGACTAGGCTGTTCTTCAACAAACAAAACAAACAAACTAACTAACTAAAAGAGAAATAACAATCAAAGTTATAACTTTTTAATTCGTTACATAAATAGTATATCACAATTCATTCGTAGTTACCATATAAAATTATATAATAAAGCATGGATAGGCTAATCACGTTTATACGTCATTAGCCTTTTCTCATTAGATTTTTAATCTAAAAGAGAGAGATCACTAATCATCAATCCCTTGATACGCCCACATCATGCTGATGTTGGGGCCATTAGGGCTTGATGGTTAGTTTTCATATTTAATATAGATGACTCATCGTAGCGGGAAAATCATTTCTATACTTAGTGGTAATCTTAGTACCTAGATTTCATGAAGCGGCTAACGGTTGCTTTGCAACGATTAGCGCTTCATGACTCTAATTTTAACTTTCTAAACAGTTAAGACTTCATAAAAAGGGCTCATTCTTCCAAGTGGAAGATTATCTCACAAACCATAAGAAAATCAACACGGCATAAATGCGGTGTTGGTATCAATGATTTTTTGAGGATGAATTTAAAAAGCATTCAGATTAATCATAGGCATGCCGCTACAAGAACTACTCAAACATCAATCCCCAGTGCTACCATCCTTGCGTATGGTTAGGGTGTGGGGCTTGATGTTTAGTTGCTGTATTTAATAAGGGTCATTCATCGTAGCGGGAGAGTTTTCGTTGTGGATAAAGAATAAAGCTTAGTACCTAGAAATTGATAAAAGCCTCAACGGTTGCAAGGCAACGATTGGGGCTTTTATCTTTATCAAGAAAACTATAAATACAAAGTCTGCAAATAACCGTTCAGTCAGGATCCGTAAACGGAAGGCTCTGAACGGTTATTTACTCTCATTACTAAACAATATCTTCTGATTAAGGAAGAAATCGATGTAGCATGAACAATAAGAAAATCAAAACGACAGGAACACCTGTGGTTTTGGTATCGATGCTTTTTATTGTGCTAGGGATCTAAAAGGGGATTGAAATAACCATAGGCATCCCGCTACAAGGAAAGATAAAATCTTATCCCCAAAAGAAAGAGTCACTAAATGATCAATCCCACCGAGTCACCCGCCTATTGTATACGTCGGGTGTGGTGTGGCTTGATATTTAGTTGCTATATTTAACGAAGGTCATTTATCGTAGCGGGAAATTACCTGACATTTTCATCATTAAAAATATGTATAAGTATGAAAAAAGCCCTAATGATTGCAGGGGGGAGCAACGATTAGGGTTTACTTTAATGTAAATATCTAATTATAAGGAAGAGTAGAAAGTAAATTTTTTTATAAGTGCTAGGGGGGAGTAGCACCCTAATGTTATTGACGTCGATTTCTAAATTTATTCACTGGATTATAAATAAATAATAAAAGAGGATTTATAACAATTGGCATCATGAAGTTCGTCTACTACGTGATGCTTTTTTTTGTATCCCGCTGTGTGTTTTAAAAGAGGTAAAGATTCTTTAGAAGTGGGGGAAATGAATTTTTAGTTAATTTTGGAATTAAATTCGTTAATTTTATTGAACATTTGTTCGTTTTTGATTATAATAATGAATAAAGAAAGGAGGAAATGGCATGGCAGATAGGGTATATATTGCACTAGATCTTAAGAGTTTTTATGCTTCCGTTGAGTGTCATGAGCGAGGATTAGATCCGATGACGACTAATCTCGTGGTTGCCGATGAAAGTCGGACAGAAAAGACCATCTGCCTTGCGGTTTCTCCTTCCCTTAAGTCTTTTGGTATTTCCGGTAGACCTCGTTTATTTGAGGTTGAGCAGAAGATTAAAGAAATTAATCATGCTCGTAAACAGGACGCAAGTCATCAGACTTTTGTTGGTGCGTCGTATGATCAGACGGAGTTGATGAATTCGTCCAACTTAGAGGTATCTTATCTTGTTGCCACGCCCAGAATGGCACATTATATCCAGTACAGTACTCGAATTTATGAGGTGTATTTGAAATATATTGCACCTGAAGATATACATGTTTACAGTATTGACGAGGTATTTATTGATGCGACCCATTATCTTAAGATGTATCAAATGAGCGCTTATGATTTAGCGATGACCATGATTCATGATGTTTTAAAAACAACAGGTATCACAGCTACTGCTGGAATTGGAACTAATCTGTATTTGTGTAAGGTGGCGATGGACATTGTGGCGAAGAAAATGCCCGCTGATCGATTGGGTGTTCGTATCGCCGAGCTTGATGAAATGACTTATCGAAGGCTTTTATGGGATCATCAGCCCCTCACGTCCTTTTGGCGTGTTGGGAAAGGTTATGCAACGAAGCTAGAGGCCCATGGGATGTATACGATGGGAGATGTGGCAAGAATGTCTTTATCGGAGGGGGGAGAAAAGTTATTATATAAGCTATTTGGTGTTCATGCCGAGTTATTAATTGACCATGCCTGGGGGTGGGAACCTTGTACCATGGCTGATATTAAAGCCTATCAACCTGAAAATAGCAGTATCAGTTCAGGACAGATTTTGCAAAGTGCTTATCCAGCTAATAAAGCGAGGTTAGTTGTTCGTGAGATGGCGGATTCTCTTGTGCTTGAACTGGTTGAGAAAAAGTTAGTCACCAATCACATCGTATTGGTGATTGATTATGATAGGGAGAGTTTAGCTGATCCAAACATCGCAAGGGATTATATCGAAGAGGTGACCGTAGACCGATATGGAAGAAAGATTCCAAAGCGTGCACGTGGTTCAAGAAAGCTTGAAGGTCACACGTCCTCAACCACACTGATTATGAAAGCGATAACGGAGTTATTTGATCAAATCGTGAATCAGAAGCTTTTAGTGAGGCGGTTAACGGTGGTGTTTAATCATGTGGTAGATGAGGAGACAGTAAAGTCAATCCCAACCACGAAGCAACTTGATTTGTTTACCGATTACAGTATCATTGAGCAGAAGCAAAAAAAGAAAGAGGCTACTCTTAAAAAGGAACGTAAGAAACAAGAAGCACTATTATCTATTCGTAAAAAGTTTGGAAAAAATGCGATTCTTAAAGGAATGAATTTGGAAGAAGGGGCAACTACAAGAGATAGAAATAATCAAATTGGCGGTCATAAAGCCTAAACAAAGAATGAGGTGAATACCTATGAATCATAAATATAGCGATATACTACATCTGCCCTATCAAAAATCTAAAAACCATCCCCCTATGTTAAATAGTCATCGTGCCGCGCAGTTCGCTCCATTTGCGGCACTAACTGGACATGACAGGGCAGTGAGGGAAGTTGCAAGACTAACGGCGGATAAGGTAGAACTAGATGAATCATCCATCAACAGACTGAATGAGAAGATACAACTTTTAAAGGAACATCTCCTAAATCGACCAAGGGTCACAATCACCTATTTTCAACACGATGAAAAAAAAACGGGTGGTGCTTATTTGACAACGGATGGCTATGTGAAAAAGATTGATGATTACCATAACATCCTTGTGATGGGGCAAGGAACTCTCATCTCTTTTTCAGATATTTTTGATATTGAATGTCATGAACTTTTCTGTGATGAAGGGTTCTAATGAATTCTTCCTATTGTGAAATATGAAATAAAGTGCCATCTTTAAGAAAAGTTTCCTTGATAGACCTAAGAATCAAGCCCTAGTAGTTGAGAATAACCACAAAACCTTAAAAGATTCCAGTCCCGCTACCAGATGATTTTTTGTTCATCAGTAGCAATTATCTCTATCATCAGAAACATCTCACTACAAGATAGGCACAAGCTTCAATCTCCGAAAAAACATAAGAACATGAAAAGGCTAATCACGTTGACACATCATTAGCCTTTTATAATGGATGGATTCTCATGAATATAGCAATTGCTAAACATTCAATCTTGCTAGTATGTCCACCTCGTGCTGAGGGTGGAGCGTTGCCAATTAATGTTAGCTGCAAGATGGCTCATAGTGTGGGAGAGTAGTCCACAAAAATAAAGGGTATACCATTGTATATAGAGTTTTAAATTCCTCAACAGTTGGCTAGGCAGCTATTGGTGGATTTAATCATAAAGCTAAAGCATATCTTCTAATTACGGAAGAAATCGATATCTTAAGAAAACTAAGAGAACTAAAACGAAATGAACTCATGCTGTTGTGGTATTCTTGCCTTTATAGAAATATGGATATAAATTAGATATTTTACTAAACGCATGTATCATCCTACTAAAAAGAGCAAGTTCATCAACTCTAAATTATGAAATTGAGAGAAGATGGAGTAGTTAAACATTTATAGAAGAGCTATCGATGAATTTATTAAAGGAGTATAAAGGAATACAGTGATGAATTTAAACTATTGGAAGGTTATGTTGGTAACGCTCCTCAAATTATCTTTTAATGGGGTTAGAAGGGTTTTTGCGATACTCGGAGGGAGTACAATTTTTGTAATGTCTAAATAGTTTATTAAAGTAACTAAAGTTATCAATACCAACCTTTAGGCTTATATCTGTAATATTTAAATCTGTTGATGATAGGAGAAGGGTTGCCTCCTCAATTCGATGGGTATTAATAAAGTCTACAGGTGTTTTCCCAGTCATCGATTTGAAAAAGCGACAGAAGTATTGTGAGTTCATGTTAACTTCATGAGCTAAGTCCTTGATATATATTTTTTGTTGGTAGTTTTGATGAATATAGGTGACACTTTTTTTAAGTAACTGTAGTTTGTAATCTAGATTTTTTTCAATAGTATTAGAAGCTATAAAGCTATTATTTTCAACTAAATAAGAAAGAATCTTATACAAAGATCCTTTGATTGTTAATTGATAGCCTGGTGTTCTAGAAGTATAGCGATCAATGATATCAATAATCTCATTAATTATTTTCGAGTTTTGTATCGAATCGGAATTAATGGTGGAGGGGAGTTTTATGCTTTGCTTGATAAGTGGTTCAAGAATATTAATATGGCAGTAGTCTAGATTAGAGGTGTTAATAAAGTTGGGATGAAAGACGATGGCATGATGAATGGATTCAGAGTTACTAATATCTTCTATAGAATGGATTTCCCCACTATTAATGAAAAGTAATTCACCTGCTTTTATATTAATCAGATGACTATCTTTAAGGATTTTAAATTCTCCCTTTTCAACGTATATGATTTCAAATTCATTATGCCAGTGAGAATTAACTGAATAGTTTCCATCTTTATTAAAATGTCGATAGAGTTGGAAAGGAAATAAAGAATCACCATGTGAAGACTTCTCTTTTAATCGGGTATCTTTCATATCATCACTCCTTTGATAAAGTCAAAATTATGTTATTTATTAAGAAAATATTGCAAGTGAATCGTTTTCTTCTGGATTATACTATTAAATAGTGGTAATGATTTATGATTGCATTACTCATCATACAATAACAGTTTATAGATTGTAAATGATCATTCTTAAAAGGTAGGAGAGTATTATGGAGCAAAAATGGTGGCATGAATCAGTTGTTTATCAAATTTATCCTAGGAGTTTTATGGATACAAATCACGATGGGATTGGTGATCTACAGGGGATTATTAGTAAATTAGATTATTTAAAAGAGTTAGGGATTGATGTGATCTGGTTAAGTCCTGTCTATAAATCACCTAATGTTGATAACGGTTATGATATTAGCGATTATCAAGGAATTATGAATGAGTTTGGAACCATGGGCGATATGAAGGTACTCATTAGGGAATGTCAGAGTAGAGAAATCAAAATTATTATGGATTTAGTTGTTAATCATACATCGGATGAACATGAATGGTTTATAGAGGCAAGAAAAGGGAAAGATAATCCTTACCGTGATTTTTACATTTGGCGGGACCCGGTAAATGGAGGAGTCCCGAATGAATTAAAATCTAATTTCGGTGGAAGTGCTTGGACATTTGATGAGCAAACAGGACAGTACTATTTTCATTTACATGATAAACGACAGCCTGATTTAAATTGGAGCAATAAGCATGTTAGAGAGAAAATTTATGAAATGATGAATTTTTGGTTAGAGCTAGGGATTAGTGGTTTTAGAATGGATGTTATTGATTTAATCGGAAAGGATGTTGACCATTTGATTACTACTAATGGACCAAAGTTGCATCAGTACTTACGAGAGATGAATGAAAAAACATTTGGAAATTATGAAACCTTAACTGTCGGTGAAACATGGGGAGCAACACCAGAAATAGGGCGATTATATAGTGATCCTAAAAGAAAAGAATTAAGCATGATCTTTCAATTCGAGGTGATTTCACTTGATAAACAGCAAGGAAAACGCAAGTGGGATCTAGCTCCACTAGATTTTATTAAATTTAAAGAAACCTTTGAAAAATGGCAAATTGAATTATATGGAAAGGGATGGAATAGCCTATTTGGAAATAATCATGACCTTCCACGAATGGTTTCAAGATGGGGCAATGATGAAGAGTATCGGGTTGAATCAGCTAAAATGTTGGCAGTGATGTTACATATGCAACAAGGAACTCCTTTTATATACCAAGGAGAAGAGATAGGGATGACTAATGTAAAGTTTAAATCAATTGAAGATTATAAAGATATTGAAACTCATAATATGTACAAAGAGAGATTGGCTAATGGCTATAGTAAGGATGAAATTATGACTTCAATTTATGCAAAAGGACGCGATAATGCACGAACTCCTATGCAATGGAATAGTGAAAAGTATTCTGGATTTTCTAATGTTCAACCTTGGATTGGTGTAAATGAAAATTATCCTCACATTAATGTACAAAATGCTTTAGCCGATCGTAATTCAATTTTTTATTTTTATCAAAAACTTATTAAGCTAAGACGTGAGATGGATATTATTAAATATGGAACGTTTGAATTGATTTTAAAAGAGCATAATGAAGTGTTTGCCTTTTTAAGAAAATTTGGAGAGGAAATGCTTCTAGTAATTTGCAACTTTTATGGAAATAGATTACAGATATCTTTACCAGATAAATTAGTAGAAGGAGATGGACAAGTTTTAATTGCAAATTATGATGACTATCCGGTATTTAACAAATGCATTAATTTACGTCCTTATGAAGCTATTGTTTATCGAATCATCACGAAACAATAGTAAGGACTAAAAGATAGAACTGTAAAACATAGCAAGATATTACCTGTTATCTTCTTTTTTTACTCTTGTTACCATCACGATAGCGTTTTATAATCGGCATGTAGGTAATTATTTTAGTAGTAGGAGGAAAGGTATGGATATCATTTATGATGAGAGGACAAGATGTTTTCATTTAAGGAATAAACATGTTAGTTATATTATGAAGGTCATTAATGGGGGATATCTAGCCCACTTGTATTGGGGCAGAAGAATTGAACACTATCATGAAAGTAATGATATTGTACTATATGATAGAGGATTTTGTGCCAATCCGAATCCAGAGGACCGTACTTTTTCATTGGATACGCTCCCCCAAGAGTATCCTGCATATGGAAATAGTGATTTTCGCGTTCCCTCATTTCAAGTTGAATTGGTTGATGGTTCCCGAATATGTGATTTAAGATTTAAAGATTTTCGTATTTATGCAGGGAAAAAAAAGCTTGCACTGTTAGAAAAGAATGTGAATTGTTTATTTAATTTTAACCAAGAAAAATTTGCAGTATAATAATTATGGGGTGCTACAAACACCCCATGTTCTTAGTGAATTACCAAACTTCTATACTATTCTCTGCATCTACCCATTCCTGCATTTTTCCATCCAAAGCAAGACTTGCATAAACTTATTGTAGTAATTTCACAGTAGCCTATGGAACTCAAAGGTACAAGAAATCGTTATTTTCCTTAACGCAACGTATCGTAGCAAAAGATTTATGTTATAAAAATTGTATAACATAAATCTTTTGTCCTATAATTTCCACTTTCTTAATATCTATACAAATTCCTATTTATCTACATGATATCAAAAACATATGTATTTCGTATTATATAACAACTACGAACTAAAATATATTATTTATCATGAAGTTGGCTAACAGAGCCTTGTAATAAAAAGTATAAAAATAACCATATACAAGTTTTTAATAACTAGATATGGTTATTTTTATTTTAAGGTTGATTATATTATTTGATTATACATAATAAAATCAAACAATTGTAATATAAGGCTTACAATATATTGATTATACTTTTTACCCTATATTCAATCTCTGGATAGGCTAATCATGCACTCGCATCATTAGCCTTTTCTTATCTTCCATACCCTACCAGAGGAGGATAGCTAAGACTCAAATCTAAAGATTTTCGTACTTAGCGCAGGGAACCCATACTTAAACAAGGTCATCACTAAATATTCAAGTCACCTATGTCCACATACTAGCGTGTGGGACCCCTGCCATTTACGAAGTAAATGTATCCTCAACTAGTAGGGAATGGTGGTGGCGAGTGCCTTGATATTTAGTTTGATGTTTAAGAGAAGACGATCCTAGTAGCGGGATATATTAAGAATAAAAGACATAAAAAAACAACTGATAGGGGGAATCAGTTGTTTGATGAAAGGGAATTTATAACATAAGGAGTTTTTGGAATAGCAAGTTTTAAACTTACAATTATGTTATGGGTTATATTTCTATTTTTATTCAAAAAAAGGTATTTAAATCTAAATTATCTGTTTTAAACAACCTAGAGTGCTTTATGTCACCACAGGTCTTTTCATCATCAGGTTCAATTCTGCTATAAGAATTAATCAAACTTTAATGTCAAAAGAAACATAATCATTAATAGAAAGGCTAATCATGTCAACACATCATTAACCTATTTTTTATCTCAGAACAGAATGATCACTAAATAGTCAATCTGCCCACTCACATACTGTCGTATGGCGAGGTTTGGATAGGTTGAAATGAATTAGACAGTTTTTAAGATCATGTAGAATTTATAATTATTCTGTTTCATATAATTGACATTGAATAGGCAAAAAGTATTAGGAGAGTAGGGATGAGAGAAGTTCTGAAAAAGTTTCTGATTGTTGTTTTAAGTTTATTTTTATTACTTGTCATTTTAGTGTGTAGTTATATCGTTTATATCAATAACTCATATTATCGGATAGAAGATGATTTGTCATTAGAAGTTATAAATAATCAAAAGATTATTTTAGAAAAAGATACCGAGTATTCTATACTGACCTATAACATTGGATTTGGAGCGTATGATCAACAGTATTCATTTTTCATGGATGTAGGAACTATGAAAGATGGAAACGTGATGACGGGGAAGTCTTCAAGAGGAATTAGTCAAGAAAATGTTTTAAAAAATACGAAAGGGTCTATTAATTTAATAAATGAATTAGCGACAGATTTTATTTTATTGCAGGAAGTTGATGTAAAGGCAACACGTAGTTATCAGATTAATCAAAAAGAAATGATTGAAAATTCGTTAAGTCATTATGGTCGTGTCTTTGCTCTTAATTTTCATGCACCGTATATGTTGTATCCTTTTTATGAACCTCATGGAAGTGTAGAATCGGGATTACTGACGTTATCTCGATATCAGATCAGTTCAGCAAAACGAATGAGCTATCCAGTAGATAATAGCTTTTTGGCTAAATTTTTTGATTTAGATAGATGTTTTGTTATTACTCGGTATGAAGTTGGTAATGGCAAAGAGTTAGTCTTAATTAATAATCATATGTCTGCTTATGATGAAGATGGGATGATTCGTGCTAAACAACTTGAACTTCTTAATACAATGATGAAGCAAGAATACGATCAAGGAAATTATGTGATTGTAGGTGGTGATTTTAATCATGTTTTAAATATTGATGAAGAGGCTTTTTCATCTGAACAATTAGTTCCTAGTTGGGTAAATAGTCTAAGTGATGAAGAATTGCCTGATGGAATGAAGATTGTTAATGCAAGTAATAATTTAGAAGTTGCAACATGTAGGGCTTCTGATATTCCATATATAAAAGGTGTTAATTACATGACGATATTAGATGGGTTTATTATTTCAGATAATATTGTAGCGAATGCTGAGAACATTGATGCTGATTTTATGTATAGTGATCACAATCCAGTGAAATTAACTTTTAAATTAAAGTAATCAGCATAACAATAAATCAGATATTCTTTAAATCAGACGCATGTTGTGTTGTATATGAAAGTTAAGATTTTTAGATAAAGGAGCAACTTCAAGATTGGGATAGAGAACAATTCATCATTGCTTGTTTGACTACTAAACATGAACCACCCACTATTCGTATCACTAGACCACTCAATAAAGCGATTGTCCATTCAAGAGAAGTCGTATCAAATGCGACTAGTATTATGGCATTTCATAATCATCCATCAGGAGATACAACACCATGTGATCTAGATATTCAACTTAAACATTATCAATGGACCTTTTGATATAGAGATAGGAGAAGGGGCAGTCGTTTCAAATCCATGGAACAATCAATATGGCATACGTGATTTGACAAAAGGCACATCTGTTGTTAATGTAAGTGATGGATTTAAAAACATGTCAATTCATATAGGATAGCGCGTTAGGAATTATATTTTTTGGATGGGAAGTAACAAATTTAATAAAGTAAGCGGGGAAACAGAGATGAGAATTGAAACAGATAGATTAGTCATAAGAGATTTAGAACAAAAAGATAAAGAACAATTATTTAAAATTGTATGGCAGAAGGAAGTGATTCGATTTATGAGGGATTGGTCTGAACATATACCCTCTGCAGAATCATTAACTGGATATGTTGATTGGCATCAAACACAAAAAGAATCTACAGATATGTATGAGTGTAAAAGATATGCCGTTGCGCTAAAAGAGAATGATTTACTAATTGGAACAGTAGGAATGGGATTTGAGGATACTTTAAATGAAGTCGAAATGGCCTATTTTATTGATGAAGAATATCAGGGAAAAGGATATGCAACAGAAAGTTTAGTTGCATTGTTTAATTGGTGCATGGATGTCTCGACTTTAGATTATATGATACTAACAATTGATTGTGAGAATATAGCATCATGTAAAGTTGCTGAGAAAAGTGGTTTTGAATTGTTTGAAAAACGAACACCAATCGGTCATAAACAGCCCAATATGATAAGTGATAGTTATTATTACTACAGAAAATATAGACAGAAAAATTGTTGTTTTTATACCGATAACAAATGAAAGATGGATGATTAATCTTTCTCATCAATGGAGTAAGGTTCAAATTCCATAGGTCATAGGACAAGGAGATACGGATAGGGTTGCTACGACAAAACTAGTTGAAGAGTTGGTGGCCAAGATCAATAATTCTTATTTAAGTTGTAACGTTATCACTCATACTGGACAGATGTCAGGCGTAGAGATGGTGAATGGGTTATCACCTCTGTCGCCGGAACAGAGTCAACAATTCTGATTTCAACAAATTTTTAAGATATGAACTGGAGATCAATTGATACTTTCTGCGACTCAAAAATTGAAGAAATGACGATTTAACGAGGTAGATTAGAGATGACAAAGTTATATCTTGTTGAAGGATTACCATGCTCGGGTAAGAGTACAACGGCAAAATTTATTTCAGAAAAATTATCTGAAATGGATAAATCAGTAATACTGGTTGATGAGGGAAGCGGAAAACATCCAGCAGACTTTGAGTTTCATGCTTATGTTGAGAAAAACGATTTACATAAATTTGATGCTCCCCTTCAAATAAAAATAAAGGAATGTTCAGAACTAAAAAATGGTGGATATATTATTGATTTGTCACAATTTGCAGATGAAGATTTGGATCTATTGATAAAGTATAAAATCTATGATGTTTTGCCATGGGAAGTTGAGATGCCACAAATGATAAATCGGTGGCAGGACTTTGCCAAAAAAGCAAGTTATGATGAAAAGGTTTATGTTTTTAACTGCGTTTTTTTACAAAATCCAATGTGCGAAATGATGATGAGATTTAATTTTCCTGAAAATGAATCTTTTGAATACATTTCGAAAATATATCAGAGTATTAGTTCGTTAAATCCTATAGTTATTTATTTGAAAAATGATGATATTGTAGATAAAGTAAAAGAAACAGCTAAGGAACGTAAGGGCTGGCTTGATGCGGTAATCGATTATCATATAAATGGGGGATATGGAAAGAGTATAGATGCACGAGGATTTGATGGATATATATCTTGTTTAGAAGAACGACAGTGTAGAGAATTAGCTATTTTGGAAAAATTATCTATAAAGAAGCTCATTGTTAATAATGCGCATAGAGATTGGAAGAGGGCATATAAGGAGATTATGACAGTCATAGATGAAGAGTGAAAATGGATATTTTCTGTGACTAAAAAAATGAAGAAACGTTAAGTTTATTTCAATCGAAGGACATCCCGCATACAAATCTAAACATGATCGTGATAAACATGGCATAAAAATAGCTACACCTTAGTATTTTCAATGTATTGAATTCTAAGATATAAAAAATCATCTTATGTATTTTTATACATAAGATGATTTTTTTGTCTTGAGAGAATTGAAAATGACAATTATTCTATGTTGATCTCTATCCTAATATATGTAAGAATAATATTATGACACTAAAAAAATACATTTTTCGATAAAGTGACATTTGATTAGAATAGGGAGAGATAAAAATGACACAATACTGGCAGTTTACACCAGTTGATCGTATTGAAGAGTCGACTTTTCATCCTGTTTTGGAGCGATTTTATAAGAATGGTATATCAGGTCTGATTCGTGAAAATATACAAAACTCGTTGGATGGGAAGTTAAAAGAAAATGATGATCCTGTCACAGTAACCATTAAAACTGGAACCATTGATAAAGAACATATACCTGGGTTACATGAAATAAAAGAGCGTATTTTGAGTTTACAAGGGCGTAATACATATACAAAAGAAACAATTGCGCATATGCAAAATAAGATGCACGCTCAAACAATTGATTATATTTCTTTTGAAGATAGTAATACAAAAGGATTACGTGGCGCAAGGAATGGACAAACCAATTCTAATGAGGATACGTGGAGTATTTACGCCTACAACAAAGGGGTACACACAGTTGAAGCGGATGAATCAACAGAGCAGGCGCGTGGAGGTTCTCATGGAATAGGGAAAATCGCATCGAATGCAGCATCTGATTTATATCTAATGTATTTTGCGAACTGTGATGAATTTGGGGATCAGCATCTCGGTGGAACAATTCAATTAATAGAGCATGAGTTAAATACCAAATGTTATCGTGCCACAGGCTATTTTACACAAATACAAAATGGTAAATTTTATCCCTTTGAAAATCATTATCACGAGGTGTTTCAAAAACAGACGCGTGGTTTGAAAATTATTGTGCCGTTTTTACGTACTGAGTTCAATAATGAGATCGAAATTGTAAAGGCCGTTTGTGATAGTTTCTTCTTGTCTATTTTAGAAGGAAAATTGCAAGTTTACATTAATGATCAGTGCTTGAATGTTCAAACAATTGGTCAATATATGTCTGATCCTATCTATTATCTAGATAATGTAGAATCTAAAGACTTGAATTTTACACCATTTTATTATCAAACGTATACGGAACATGAACCACAACGCATTACGATTAGAGATAAAAAAGAAGCCTACGAATTTAATTTATATTTTAGATACGATTTATCTATTCCAAAAGGGCGCATTGGGATTATTCGTACAATTGGAATGAAGATTGAGGATAAGAAAATTAGTGGTCATATTAATAAACCGTTTAATGGGATTTTGATTCCGGTGTCTTCGAAAGAGGATGCATATTTAAAGTCGCTAGAAAATGAATCACATACGCAGCTATCTTTTGATCACATTAAGGATCAAGAACTTCAAAAAAATGCTAAACGTTTTATTAATAATATTAACAGACAAATTAGTCAGGTAATTGAGGCGGCAATTAAACAAAATAATCCAACAGATGGGAAAATGGATACTAGTGATATTTTATATGTGGTTGAAACACAGTTTAAGAAAGAGCTATCTAAAGCTGCTTCGCCTGTAAAGTTAAAAAAAGGTAGTAAAGAAAAAACTGTGGTGAAGGTTAAGACAGATGTTCCAAAGAAGAAACCTAAAAATAAAGAATCAGAAGAGCAGAATCCAAAACCACCGCTAAAACGTAAACCTCGAGCTAAAGATGAGGCGGAAGGTAAAATTAAATATCAAGCACAACCTGATCGTGTGCAACGTGCAATCGTTGGTGATGCTGAAATTTTGCGCTTTGATTTCTCAACAAGCCCTGAGATTAAAAACGTAAGTACGTGTGATGTTTCACTTGCTGTTGTTGATGGGATGGGGAAAGAATATCCTAATGAATTAAAGCTTCATGAAGCCTATACGCAAATTACCGATTTAACAACAAGTAAGACATTAAAAGTTGAAGGTGGTATCATTAAAGATGTGGGGTTAAATAAAGGGATAGCTCAGCTCAAACTACAATCAAGTGTTAATAATCTGAACAAAAATCTGAAATTCGTGTACTATGTGGAGGTGTAGAAATGATTTATAAAAAAGAAGCCAATTTCCCATACCCTCTCTTAACCAACACCTCAGACTCATATGAACAATGTCAATTCACTTTAGATATCGATCTACAAGAAAACACAGAGCATTATCACTTCAATGTTAAATCAGAAATTGAATCACCCTTTATTAAAAAGCTAATTCAATCAAAACAAGCAAAACTTATCCTCGTTATCCAGTCAAAGGACAATAAATTTTATGATGTAAAGTTAAACGAAGATCAAATTATCATTCCAAAAACAAGACTTTCATTAAGTAAACGAACAACACTCCAACTGTTTATTCAGGCAGTAGACGATGTAAACTTTGCAGCAAATGAAGACTTAGCAAGTTTTTACGATGACATAAAAGAAGGTATTACAGTACCTAAACACTCAGTTCTTGGATTCTCAAATTGTGTCATCTTTGATGGAAGTACAAACAAACCATTTGATCTATTTGAAAAGAAACTAAATCCACATTTAAAATCAGAAATTGCAATTGACCTTGGTAGCGAGACAATTATCATTAATTATAAAAGTGACGAATTACAATTTAATGATTCAAGCATGAGTGGAATTTTAAACAATCCATACGTTTATATGGGTCTTCAAAAAGCCCTTTATCGCTTTATTATTAAATATGGTGAGGATGATCAAGTTTATTTAGATGATATCGAATATCCAGAAGATGGACTTGACTTCAAATTATATAACTTGATGAAAAGTAAAATGATTACGGAGCTCAATACTGAAAATATAGATGAAGTCATTTCTAAAATCTCAGATAAAATCTTAAACAAATTTACTAGTGCGGTAAGGGGGCTGTATAAAAATGAAGATTAATTTATTAGATAAGGGCTATAAAAATAACGAAGCCTTCTACAATGCCTTTCTGACTAATAATATGGAAGATTTTTTAAGCGATGAGGTAATAGAGTTAAAATCTGCCCCAGACTTTCCAATCTATCTCAATATATCAGATGAAACTGAACGTACAAATAAATTCATCGAGGCATTTACAGTTATTGCTCATCATTATTTACACACTGATCGTGATACGCATTTTGATGAACTCTTCTGGCACTCCTTGCTATGCACGGCAAAACGAGACTATATCTTAGAAAACTATCCTCAAGTTAAAACTAGCATAAAAGAATTTAATAATGTGGTTCTAAAGAAATTCGACTGGGAAAACTACATTTATAAATGTATTCTTGGAGCTCAATATGTCGTCGATCATGTGAATGATCAAACACGCCATGATCACTATTTCCGCCTAATCGCTGACAATTTAGATATGTTTAACTATATGTTAAAGTATCCAGTATTCCGTAACGGAGAATTTATGATCAATATTTTAGATATTATTGATGAGTATGACCTATCAGGTATCTTGAAACAAAAAATTACATGGCGTGATGATTTAGGAAAAGATGAGCGTGTTGGACGCCGTGTATTATTTGAGTTTAATAAAAGCTACCCAATTGTCTTGTTCCCAATGCTGAGTAAGGATGAATTAAAGCCATTGTTTTTTGAGTATTTGAAGATGTATGAGAAGTAAAATAGTTAGTTTCTCATAAAAATTTACTTCTACTTAAATTCATAATTTTATATAAGGAAAAACACACAAGAGCACCCTAACTTTTCACATTGATAGGTACTTGTGTGTTTTAAATTATCAATCATGACAATGTGTTATACTATTTTCTGTTTCAGAATAAGGATTCAATTAATAAAAGATCTCTTTTAGGAATAGCAAAAGGGAAGCAACTTGAACAGAGTGAAAGCTAGATTAGTGCGACACTAGCTGGTAATAAGATTTTATAGACTTAGTAAAAACCACCCGTTGGACGGGTGGTTTCTTTTTATTTTGTTGATTTTAAGATGATATTTTTTTCAAAACCGCCACGTGCTTCTTTTTTCTCTTGGCGTTTGTTTAGTAAATCTTGCTCTGTGTATCCAAGTTTATGAGCTAATCCAAATAAGACTTCCATGACATCAGCTAGTTCTTCTAGATTTTTATCTGTTTTGAATTCTGTGACTTCTTCATCTAGTTTTTTAACTAGATAATTAAAGGCAACCTCATTATTAACAATTTCAATATCTGCTGTTTTTCCCGATGCTGCGATGATTTCGGGAATTAAATCACGGACTAGTTTATCGTATTGAATCATAGATCATTCTCCTCTGTACTTTAATTAGTTTTATTATATTTCAAGGGATAAATTCTGTCAAAAATTTCAAAAGAATGATAAAATATTACCAAAGTGTAAGGTAGGGTGAAAATGGTGACAACAATTAAAAGTATTACAGGGTATGATGATTATCTGTATCATCATATGAAAGAGAGTTTTAAAAAAGCTAAAAAAATCGATATTATCGTTTCTTTTTTAATGGAATCAGGGGTTAAACTATTAGAACAAGATTTAATAGAACTTAAAACGAAAAATATTCCGATTCGAATCTTAACAGGGAATTATTTGAATATTACACAGCCTTCGGCGTTGTATCGATTAAAAGATATTTTCGGTGATAGTGCTGATTTACGATTTTTTAATGAGCCTAATCGGAGTTTTCATGCAAAATCTTATTTTTTCGAATATGAAGATGGAGCCGACATGTATATTGGATCATCTAACTTATCAAAATCAGCTTTTACAAGTGGGGTAGAATGGAATTTCAAACTTGATAAACTGACGCATCAGGTAGAGTATGAGCGGTATCATCAAGTATTTGAAGATTTATTTTATAATCATTCCATTAAAATTACCGATGCAGAACTGGATTTCTATTCAAAGAATTGGAAGAAAAATAAAATCTATCAAACAACACCGTTTCCAAATACAAACTTTACAGAAGTTGCAGCTGATGAGGCACCATCATATGTGACGGATTTATATTCACCGCGTGGTGCTCAAATAGAAGCTCTTTATCATTTAAAGAAAACAAGAGAAGAAGGGTTTGATAAAGGGCTTGTCGTTGCTGCAACTGGAATTGGGAAGACGTATTTAGCTGCCTTTGATTCACGTGAGTATAGACGTATTTTATTTGTGGCGCATCGTGAGGAAATCTTGAAACAAGCAGAGAAGAGTTTTAAAAATGTTCGTCCCATGAGTGAACGTGGTTTCTTTATCGGGACTCAAAAAGATACGACTAAAGACATTATTTTTGCATCTGTTCAAAGTTTAGGTAAAAATGATAGTTTGAAACTATTTCAACCTGATTACTTCGATTATATCATTGTGGATGAGTTTCATCATGCGGTGGCTCAAAACTATCAAAATATTATTCAATATTTTAAACCAAAATTCCTTTTAGGATTAACCGCAACACCTGAGCGATTAGACAGTAAAGATGTGTTAGCAATTTGTGATTATAATTTAGTTTATGAAGCACCCCTTAAAAAAGCTATTAACCAAGGGTGGTTAGTTCCGTTTAGATATTATGCTATCTTTGATGAAACAGTAAATTATGAGACGATTGACTATCGTAATGGGAAATATCAAACCACTCAACTTGAAGAGGCATTAAGTATTCATAAGCGCGCTGATTTAATTTTCAGTCATTATAAAAAGTATCGTTCAACACGTGCGATGGGATTTTGTATGAGTAAACATCATGCAGAATTTATGGCAGATTACTTTGTGAAGCACGGGGTAAGCGCCTGTGCTGTGTACAGTGGAGATGAAGGAGTTCATAATACAGCAAGAGAAAAAGCATTAAGTAAACTAGTTAAAGGTGAAATTAATGTGATTTTTTCGGTGGATATGTTTAATGAAGGGCTAGATATTGCTTCTTTAGATATGGTCATGATGTTACGTCCAACAGAATCACCAACGATCTTTTTACAACAATTAGGACGTGGGTTACGTTTATATAAGGATAAGCACTATTTAAATGTTCTTGATTTTATTGGAAACTATAAAAAAGCAAACTTTTCACCTTATTTAATGACTGGTGCATCAAAGTCACAATTCAAGAAAGCAAGTGATGTCATTAAAGAAGACTCCTTATTACCAGAAGATTGCATCATGGATTTTGATTTCCGCTTAATTGACTTATTTGAGAAAATGGATCACTCATCAATTAAAATAGAGAAGCTTTTAGTTGAAGAATATGAACGAATCAAAGCCGAGTTAGGTCATCGTCCCTCACGTACTGAGCTATTTACCTATATGGATGAAACGATTTATTTAAATATCAAATCCAAAGCTAAAATCAATCCGTTTAAAAACTACTTAAACTTCTTAAAGAATCAGAATGATTTAAGTGACGAAGAGATAGCCTGGTTAGATACTCCAGCTGTCAACTTTATCAATATGATCGAGAAAACATCGATGTCAAAAACATATAAGTTACCAACGATACTTGCATTTATTAAAAACGGGCGCTTAGAATTAAAAATTAATGATGATGATTTATATGAATCATTTAACGATTTCTATTCTCATGGATCAAATGCCGTCGATTTATTACGTGACAAAAACAGCCAAACCTTTAAGGAGTGGGGAAAAGCAGAATACGTTAAACTAGCACGGAAAAATCCAGTACACTTCTTGTGCCAAAGTGAATCTGAAATCTTTAGTTCAGATGAGGAGTTTATGTATTTAACTAATTCTTTAGCCCCATACCAAGAGAATCTATTATTTATTCAACACATCAAAGATGCCATCGAGCTTAGAAAACAAGAGTTTTATAAGAACCGTTTAGAAAAACTAGAATCTAAATAGATTAGAGCATATAACACAAAAGAGCTATCATTTGCGATAGCTTTTTTTGTTTATCCAATCTGTCTAAAGATGGAGATTTTCTACTTGAATTCAAATACTTAATAAAATTAACTAACGTGATATAAGTTTGGTGTTAATTACCTTTTTTTATTATAAAATAGAGTATAATATATAAATAAGAGATGAAGGGGGAGAGACTATGAGAGAAATTGAAAATTGTGTAGAGGTCCGGGTCAGTGGTCCAAAAGAACAAATGAAGGTCTACTTAGACTGGATTCAAAAATCTGGCGAGTATCGTTATTCCATGGGAATTGATGAAAATGAAGGTGATCCTGTTTTTTTTCTAACACCAGAGGTTCAAAGTCATGAGTGTTGGAAATTTTCTAGTTCAAATTTAAAGCATAAAACTCGCTTATACCAACGCTTGAATAAAGAGGTACTCAAATACCGAGTGAATTATATGGTTTATTACGGCACACACCATCTTTCGGATGAGATTGAATTTGATTTAAATGAAAAAGATTATGATCAAGCCATTTATCCTGAATTAGTTCGTGCCTTTAATCCTATGCCGGAGACGATCGCCTGCAAATGCCCAGATTTGGTAGTAAACGTAGAGTGGGGAAGTTATTATATTGAAAAGGATTTTCAACTAGGCGATTATGAGAGAGAATCAATCATCTAAACGAATTTGCGAAAATGATATCCATCCTACCTTTTGGATATCATTTTTATTTTGGTCATTTTTGGTTAAACCACGTAAGGTATGCTATAATAGGCATAAATCATAAAGAAGGGGGAATGGGATGAAACAACGGACGATAACGGTGAAAGGAACGGGGCAAGCGTCTTTACCGCCAGATTATATTGAGATTCCACTGTATTTAGAATCGAGAGATGAACAGTATGACCAAGCCATCGAGTTGGCTAGTCAAAAGCTTGAAGAATTACAGCATTGTCTTGAGGGGATTGGTTTTAAAAAAGAAGACTTAAAAACAAGTAGTTTTACAGTCGATACGGATTATGAGCAAGTGAAAGACGAAGAGGGGAATTATGTTCGTGTTTTTCGAGGTTACATTGTCAGACATCGTTTAACGTTTGGATTTGATTTTAATCATGAAAAACTTGGCGAAATCATTCAAGTCATTAGTAATTGCCCAGCGCATCCAGAGTTCTCCATTCAGTATCAATTAAAAAATGAATCTTCGTTAAAATCGTTAATTCTTCAGGATGCCGTTAAGCAGGCAACTGAGCAGGCGAATGTTTTAGTACAAGCAGCGGGTGTGACATTAGGACCGATTCAAGTCATTGATTATGATTGGAGCACCATCAGTTATCAACCACGTGAACTCCTATTAAGCGAGAGTGCTAATTATTCAATGGCCATGATGGATTTACAACCTCAAGATATCAGTGCCACTGATTACGTCACGATTGTTTGGGAATTAATTTAATAAAGGAGTAACCGAAATGAATAAAGACTTTTTATATGAAATGATTCAAACCCCCTCTCCATCAGGGGCTGAATTTGACTTACAAAAGAAGATCATCCATTACATGAAAGAGACTGTTGACACCTTTGAGACAGACGTCACAGGAAATGTGATTAGTGTTTTAAATCCTCATTCACCTTGTAAGGTGTTATTAGCAGGACATGTCGATGAAATTGGACTCATGGTGACGATGATTACAGATGCTGGGCTATTAAAAGTAACCAATGTGGGTGGAATTCGTCCGGCTCTTTATTTAGGACAGAAAGTTCAAATTTTAACGTCATCTGGCATCGTCAATGGAGTGGTTGGGGTGAATCGCTCACTTCTTAAAAATAAATCGTTAGAAGCAACTGATTTGTTCATTGATTTAGGGGCAAGTTCCAAGGAAGAAGCCTTAAAGGTTGTTAAACCTGGTGATTATGTTGTAGCAGCCACGGATTATTGCGAATTAATGAATGATTGCATTTCAGGGCGTGCGTTAGATAACCGTTTAGGTGCATTTATTGTGATTGAAGCCTTGCGACGAGCGAAAGAATTAGGGGCACATGTTGGGATTTATAGTGCGACAACCGTTGGAGAAGAGACAACGATGCGTGGGGCGGTTTGGGCAGCTAAACGTGTGAAACCAACGTTAGCTTTAGTCGTTGACGTGACCTTTGCGACGGATTATCCAGATGCGAACGCCGAAGCAATCGGAGAGATTGAAGTGGGTGGCGGACCTGTATTAGCTAATGGCTCAATTATTAATAACCTGTTAAATGAACGATTAGCGACTTTAGCTAAAGAATTAAACATCCCTGTTCAATACGAAGCCGCACCTGGACGTACTGGAACAGATGGAGACCGAATTCATCTTGAAAATGATGGGATTCCACTAGCACTTATTTCAATTCCACTTCGATATATGCATTCAGGTAGTGAAGTGGGATCCCTTAAAGATGTTGAGCAGATTATTGAATTAATCGCACATTTTCTAGTTAATTTGGAAGATTCTATCAGTCTTTCTCCTTACCAAAATATTCTATGATCTTTTTCGAGAAAAACGAGATAAATTTCTTGCAAATTACGTCAGATGATGATATTATATACCTCTGGAAATGAATAATTAATTTATTTCCTACTCCAAATAGTTATAATATTTTACTTGTATAATTGTTAAGATATGGTTAACTAGTTTCTACCCACGACCGATTATCTCGTGGACTACAGGTAAAAAATTTGTATGTCCTCATCATACATCCTTTTTACTTGTAGAACACCGAAATGGCCTTCGGTGTTCTTTTTTTTATAACATTATGAATGATTCAGTCTACCTGTTGGTAGGTTTTTTGATTTTTATCTCTTCTTTTCATCAGATAACGTTTATTTATAAAAATGGGCACTTCATCTTTTGCTACTTATTCGTGTCATTTAATCATTATTAATATTTTAAATAAACAGTTAACGACCTTAGCCAAGAATTAAACATGCTTTTGCCAGGACTGGGTTACACCTGATCAGACTGGTACCGATGGTTGATTGTAATCACCTTGAAAATGATAGCATCCCACTAGCTTTTATTTTCATTCCACTTCGATATATACATTCAGATAGTGAGGCTCATGTTAAGAACATCATTCATTTCATTTCATGTTTTTTGTAAATTTAGAATAATCTAGAAATATGTCTTATTACCAGAATGTTCTAGGGTGTTTTTTTAAAAAAATGATAAAAACCGCTTGCAAATAACGTGAGATGATGATATTATATACCCCTGGAAATGAATAATTAATTTATTTCCTACTCCAAATAGTTATAATATTTTACTTGTATAATTGTTAAGATATGGTTAACTAGTTTCTACCCACGACCGATTATCTCGTGGACTACAGGTAAAAAATTTGTATGTCCTCATCATACATCCTTTTTACTTGTAGAACACCGAAATGGCCTTCGGTGTTCTTTTTTATCATATTATGAATGATTCAGCCTACCTGTTGGTAGGTTTTTTTGATTGTTATCTCTTCTTTTCATCAGAGAACGCTCATTTTCGAAAAATGTAAAATAAATACCCGTTATTTATGAAAATGAGAGTTTTATTTTCCTCTACTTATTGGTAAAATATAATTAGAAACGCTTTCTTTTTAGGAGGCGAGCTTTTATAACGCTTAATCATTTTGATTAAATGTGGGGGGGGATAAATAATGGAGCAATTTTCTCAACAAATGATTCCATTAAAAACAAAGAAAGAAATTAAAGAAGGCATTGTTAGACTCGTTCAATACGATATCATTTTAAATGATTATGCCGTTTGGTTAGATTTAGATGGAGACAAAGTGATCATTCCGCGTCAAGAACTCGAATTATATGAGATTAAGGGCGGCTTAAATCATTATATCGGGACGAGGCTTCAATATATCATTACAGCGTATGATGCTAATCGTCACGTTTATCTCGGTTCATGTCGAGAGGTCAAACATAAAAAACGATTAGAACTGATTGAACGTCTAAAGGCAGGAGAAACGTTTGATGCTAAAGTTACCCGCTTAGTTTACTTTGGCGCTTACTTAAGTATTGACGGTGTCTCTGTGATTTTAAGAAATCAAGATTTTGCCAATGATTATACGACAGTTTCAGATGTGTATAAAGAAGGGGATCAAATTTCAGTTTGTTTGTTGAAAGTGAATGATAATCTCAAAATCAACGTTCAAGCAGTGACTAAATATGAGTGTCACTCTTCAATCACTATCGAAGATTTTGAACCACAAACGGTCGTCTATGGGTTAGTGCGTAGCGTGAAACCGTGGGCTTGCTTTGTGAATATTGCACCAAATTTAGACGCCATTTGTCCAGTCCCAACTTTTTTCACTGTCAAAGAAGGAATGAAAGTCGCCTTTCGAATTAATCAAGTTCGTTTAGAGGAAGGACGTGTCCGAGGTAAAATTATAAAAGTTATTGAGCGTTAAAGGTTTATTTTTAATCTAGCCTATAAAACGTTGCGAATGAATCTGTTTAGTCAATTTCAACCCATGCATAAACTTAAAACCCCGATGGGTGATGCTTTCTACTCTGAAAGACAGGCAAACTCATCGGGGTTTCACTCTATTTATACAATCATTTATCTTGAAGATACTTGAAAGATACCAAATTTTGTGTTAATTTTTATTTTTAAGCAGATGTTCTTTTATGGGGGGAGAATATGGAATATTGGATCGGATGGTTATTCTTATCAATTAGTTTAACCTTAATCATGGAGATGATTAAATTTCAATCCATCATTAAGACTTTCAACTTTGTTAGAAAACGGCCAGGTTATTTTGCCATTAATTTATTAATTGTCTCTGCAACGTTAGTTTTTTCATTCTTCGTTTCACGTAAACTTTTTTTTATTGGATTTATGACGTTTTTTTGGTTATTTCTTGCGATCATGAATGCCATTGTGACCCATTTACGAGGATACCCTTTAATGTTTTCGGATATCTTCCTGATTAAAGACGGACTGAGTTTATCTTCACATTATTTTAAACCATGGGTGATTGCTCTTATTATTGCTGGAATGGCGATCATTCTCCATATTGGATATGGCTGGTATCAAATCCAATATTCCGTGAAATCTCTTGATTATCTATTAGCGTCGATCTACGTGACACTTGCTGCCTTCATCTTTAATCGAATCGAGAAAGGGCAGCCTGTTGAGTCGTCTTCCGTTGAGGATGAGGAGATAGGCTTTGCCTATGCGATGGCAGACTCGATTTATCCGTACCTTAACCGTAAACCAGATACTTATAACGAAGAGATGATGACTCAAATTTTGAAAGGGATCACTTATCCCCCTTCAAAGGGGCCCGTGCATCGCCCGCAAATCATTCTCTTACAGCTCGAATCATTTTTTGATCCATTAAGGTTAGAGGGGGTCTCATTTAGCCAAGATCCCATTCCAACTTTTCGTAAGTTGATGCAGCAAGAAAAAAGTGGCGTCATGCGTGTCCCGACCTTTGGGGGAGGAACAGCTAAAACGGAGTTCTCTATTTTGACGTCGATGAATGCAGAGCTATTAAAACCAGGAGAAATTCCGCATCATTCATTTTTAAAACATACACCCGTTGAGTCATTGGCTTCTCAATTAGAACGAATGGGCTACTGCTCAACGTTAATTCATAATTATGAAGGAAATTTTTATAATCGACATCTAGCATATGAAAACCTTGGCTTTTCACGCTATATTCCAATCGAATATATGAGTGGAGTAGGGGTCCCCCATGATTTATCCCAAATGAATGACACGGATTTAGTCAATTATGTTTTAAAAACATTAGCAACTGATCAGAAAGCCTTTATTTACGGGATTACGGTTGGAACTCATCAGCCTTATGATGAGACGCCTGATGATCATCCCTTGATACAAGTAGAAGGACCTATGTCCATAGAGATGAAGTATGCCCTACAAGATTATGCGAAGCGTATTTATCAGCTCGATCAAGAAATTCATCGTTTAATTCAGGAACTGCAAGCATCTGAGCAAGAGGTAATTCTCATGATGTTTGCTGATCATTTACCTAATCTTCCAATTTTAAATGATGAATCGATGTATCCCTATAATCAGTATGAAGTCCCTTATTTTATCTCACACTTTCATCCAAGCTTTGACTATCCACTTCCGAAACAATTGGAGTGCTATCAATTAGGGACTTGGCTGATGAAAACATTGAATATCCCTTTATCCATGATGCAACAGCTTCATATTACCTATAAAGACCATGAATGTTATCAAGATATTTTACGTTTGTCGCAATATGATCAGCTAGAAGGAAAGGCTTATTTGACGAATCAGGTGTTTACTACCCATCAAACAACACTTCATTTTGGATTAAATGAACAACGATTAGAGGATTATCAGTGGACGGAAGCGGGGCTCATGGTTTATGGAGCTGGCTTTAATATTGATTCGCAATTATATGTTGATCATCGTAAAGTTGAGACCATTTTTATTAGTGATATGGAGTTAATGGCAGCGATTGAATGTAAAGCTTTTGACACACTCACGTTAAAACAACTCAGTCGTCGCCATGAAGTCTTAGGTGATGAAATTAATTTAATCGCAGAACACGAAACGGTCATTGACAAGGGAAATTGAATCTGATAGATTATAGAGAAGTAAATGGTAGGAAGAACATGGAGTCTTCCTCTTTTTAATGGAAAAAATAAGGATGTGATATGATGAATTTGAAGCAACATTTTAAACAAAATGCTGCCTTTTACAAAGATTTATGGATTATTGCGCTTCCTATCGCTTTACAACAATTAGTGACCTCAAGCTTAAACATGGTTGATACACTGATGGTTGGAAAAGTTGGAGTTGATGCAGTGGCTGCGGTTGGGGTTTCAAACCAATATTACTTTTTATTAAATATGGTGATGTTCGGAATTTATAGTGGAGGAATGGTCTACTTTGCTCAGTTTTGGGGAAAGAAAGAGATTCGGAACATTCACCGCTTACTAGGATTTACTTTAGTCTTAGGGATTGGATTAGCTGCTATTTTTACGGGCTTAGCTCTATTAATTCCAGAACAGATTATTCGTATCTTTACTCAAGATGTCGCGGTTCAAGAACTCGGTGCCAAGTATTTACGTATTGCTTGTTTAAGTTATCCGTTCATGATTTTATCGTTTGGATTTAGTATGGGGTTACGCGCGGTCGAAAAACCTAAATTCTCAATGATTGCTTCGATCATTGCCCTAACGTTAAATACGATCCTTAACTTAATTTTAATTTTCGGATTATTCGGGTTCCCTCAATTAGGGGTCATCGGGGCTGCCATTGCGACCCTTGTTTCACGTATCGTTGAATTTATCCTAGTGATTGGCTTTGCTTATTTAAAAACAGAGACGATGAATCCTAAGTTATCGGTGTTATTAGCGTTTGATCGTGAGCTCATTAATAAACTGATTGTCACAAGTTTACCTGTCGTGATCAATGAATGCTTCTGGGGACTTGGTACAACGGCTTACATGGTGATTTACGGGATGATTAATGTGGAGTCGATTTCCATTATGAATATTGTCAATTCAATCTTTAATATCTTCTTTATTGCAGCAATTGGGGTTGGAAATGCATCGACGGTCATGCTTGGTAAGAAACTAGGAGCTGGGGAGAAAGAAAAGAGTTATCAAGATGCAATCTTATTCTTAAAGGTAGGGATTGTCCTTGGAATTATCTCAGGACTAATGCTTGTCATGTGTATTCCTGTGATGCTTCAATTATATAAAGACTTCGAGCCATCAACACTTACGCTCATGTCACACGTTTTAATTGTCTTTGCGGTAGGCTTAACGTTCCGTTTTATTAATATTATTAATATCGTTGGTGTTTTCCGCGCGGGTGGAGATACGAGATATGCGATGATTTTAGAGTTAGGGGTCTTATGGACGGTTGGTGTTTTAGGTACCTTTATCGCGGTTAAATTCTTCCATGCGCCACTTCTGATCGTTGCTATTATCGTTCAATTAGAAGAAGCAGTCAAAGTCTTCTTCGGAATGTTCCGTGTACGCTCGAAAAAATGGATTAATCAATTAGTTTAAAAGAGAGAGTTTCTCTCTTTTTTGTATATAGACACATAAATCTTCTACATCCCATCGTCCCAGTAAGAAACAACAATGGATTCATAATTGCACTTCTGTGACTTTTACTTTTTATCGTTTAATTCAGTTCTATCAAAACAAAAAGGATATGCGTAAAAATTTGCATATCCTTTTTGTTTTATTTTTCAATGTAAGTTGTATCAACCCAAGTGCCCGCTATTCCAGGATTTGAAGTAATATTGAGAGGATGAGTAGCATCTTCAACGTATTTATAAATATAATAAGTCCCGGGTTTTATAAATTTGGCTCGTTTCAATGAGGTTGACGTTTTGTAACCTACGATATTTTTTGTCACAATTACTTTCTCACCTTCAATAAAGAGATTGGGAAGGTTTAATCCGATTGAATCATCACCCCAAAAACCTTGTGTTTTAGTATCAGTAAAAATAGGAACAAGTGGTTGGCTAGTAGATATACTATCTTCAACAAAGAAGCCTGACAAAGGTTTATAAAGGGTCATGCCATCAATCCACGCCCCTGCTGCTTTACCAGTTTTTGGAATACGAATAGGATGGCGACTACCTTCTACTATTTTAGAAATAACATAAGTCCCGGGTTTAATCGTTATATTTGAAAGAAGGGCTCCAGAAGAAATGTAACCGGAAATACTTTCATATATAATGATCGTATCACCCACATGAAAAATACTAGTTAACGTTGAAATAAAATTGTTATCTAGGTCAGCGTTACTTAAATTAATTAAATCATTCAACTGTGATAAATCGTTACGCTGGTTAATGGCTGCTACATTATTTGAAGTTTGATCATAAGTCATTTGAGTTGGGGGAAATTTTTGACCATATTTTAGATAATTTGTCGTGGGATCTAAAGGCATTGTTTGATACGTATTACCCATATCTTTTTTCACGTCCTTTTCTATAAACTACTATATTATATAAAAACAAGTCAAAAAGATGGTGTTTCTATTCCTATATTTGATTGTAAAAATTCTTAAAAGTTGGAATGTTTCTGATGAGTTCTTATTTAAAACACACGAAAAGTTCATTATAATAAAAGAAAGAGCATGTTAAGAAAGGATTTTTGATTTATGTTTTTTATTGGTATTTTTGGAATAGAGACAAAAAACGTTGAACTTAAACCACTACCCGCTACGATGTGCAAGCACTGTCGTGGAACAGAAAAATTCACATTATTTAAACACTACCATCAATTCCATTTCTTTTTTATTCCAATCTGGAAATGGCGCTTAGAATATTATATTGTTTGTGACACCTGCCAAACGATTGCTAAAATCCCATTAGAAAAGGGGAGAGCACTTGAAGCGGATGAGAAGATGGAACTCACCTTATGGGATCAAGAAATCGTTTATACCCCATCAGAAAATAAACGACGTTGTCATCACTGTCACGAAGTGGTAGACGCCACGTACCAATACTGTCCTCACTGTGGAAATCATTTGGCGTGATGACCATTCGTTCCTCTAGAATAAATCATCTTAGTTTTTAATCCATAGCAATCATGAACAAGCAAGTAAAGGCTTTATAGGCCTTGGCTTGCTTGTTTTTTTGACTGGCTGTTTAAATCGATTAAAGGTCGTCTTATCCCATGAGTGATGATGACCCTCTAAAAAAATCAACTTTATGTCTTTGGGGATGAACGGATGAGTTAGTAAGGCTATTTAGCATTTTAATCATCACTTTTTGAATAAGTCACTGTTTTCTTTCAAATATTAAGCTAAGCGTTAAAAGGGAGGAAGCCAGTATGGATGTACGATTCGTTTATAGTCTCATTCTAATCATCAGTATGATGTTTTTATGTTTAATGATCCCACCAGATTCTAAACAGAAATCTCAGGAAAAGGAAAACATAACAAGGATGGACTTAAAAAGTCAACTGATTATTAACCTGTTATATCCTAAAATTATTGCAAAAATAAGAGAAGAAAAAGCCGTTACACCCTTAAAAGTCAACTCAGAGGAGATCAATCTTCTTCACATTGAACCAATCAATGAAACACAAATTTCCATTAAATTAGCCTTTTCCTCTTTTTTAAATGAAGAGAAAGTTTATGCTCATTATATCGCCACGTACTTGATTGATTCTTTAGGAGACATTGAAACCCAAACGTTTCAAGAGACCAAAGAATTAGACGACATCCCTATATTTGATAATTGAAGCCAGTCTATAAATGAATGTTGAAAATTAAATCAATTCTTCCTGACTGAAGGGGAATAAAATCAAAAACATTCAACGTCGTGTTTTTTTAATCCTTGAATGACAAATAAGAGCAGAAAACTCATGTCAAGAGAAGGTTTTATAGATGAAAATTCACCGAATGAGACAGTTTTTAGTCATGTTCTCTCTTGTTCTTACCTTCAACTTAGTTCCTAAGACTGCTCATGCCATGAATGTTAATCCTGAATCTTGTGAAAAACTCATTATCAATTTATTACAACCTGCTATTGAAGAAGAAATGGTGAAGTATTATGGAGAAGACCTAGGTAAGCGTGTGGAACTCTATAACTATGAAATGTCGATACTTGACCTAACAGCTGAACCTTATAAACCAACGACCGTTACCCTAAAAATCACTCCAATGATTGGCGCTCATCATCCCATTGGTGATTATGAACTCTATTTTTCAGTAGATAATGCGGGAGAAATTAAGCGATTAAGTTTCAAGCCACTTAAAATTTATCCTGAAACGATCGAACGTTTTCAATTAACCTTGCCTGAAATGGAATAGGAAGCCCGATCTTTTCAAACACTAGAGCTATTGAAAGGAATAGGAGTTGATTTTGTGACGACAACAAGTAAACACCCCAATCATTTGATTCATGAATTATCCCCTTATTTATTGCAACATGCGTATAATCCGGTCGATTGGTATCCATGGAATGAAGAAGCTTTTACAAAAGCAAAAGCCGAAGATAAGCCGATTTTTTTAAGTATTGGTTATTCAACGTGTCATTGGTGTCACGTCATGGAGCATGAATCGTTTGAAGATGAAGAAGTGGCGGCTTATTTAAATGAGCACTTTATTTCAATTAAAGTGGACCGTGAAGAACGCCCGGATATTGATAGTGTTTATATGACCGTTTGTCAGAGCTTAACGGGGCAGGGTGGATGGCCACTCACCATTTTAATGACACCAGAGGCTCATCCCTTTTATGCGGGGACTTATTTCCCTAAAAATAGTCGCTATGGTCGACCAGGACTACTAGATGTGTTAAGAGCCATTGTTAAAACATGGTCTGAAAATCGTGAAAAAATTGAACAAGTAACAACTGGCATTCAAGAACATCTCGAACAAATGAATGAACAGCGAAACTCTAATCAAGAAGTCAATTCAAAACTTTTTGCCCATGCCATGCAACATTTTAAAGCGAGTTATGATTTTGAAAACGGTGGGTTTGGAGATGCTCCAAAATTTCCAACCCCACATCGTCTCATGTATCTGTTACGTACCGGTGATCAAAATGCCATCAAAATGGCGAAAAAGACACTGGATCAAATGTATAAAGGTGGTCTTTTCGATCATCTAGGTTTTGGATTTTCCCGATATTCCACCGATGATGAGTGGCTTGTTCCACACTTTGAGAAAATGCTCTACGACAATGCCCTACTGATTATCACTTATTTAGAAGCCTACGAAGTCACCGAAGAAAAACGATATCTTATGATTGCCACTAAAACCCTTCAGTATGTCCTCAATAATCTTCATCATCCTGACGGTGGTTTTTACTGTGCTGAAGATGCTGATAGTGAAGGCGAAGAAGGGAAGTACTATCTCTTTACACCAGAAGAAATCATTGAGGTACTCGGTGAAACAGAAGGGGCACTCTTTAATACGTATTATGGCGTAACCTCACTTGGAAATTTTGAAGGAAAAAATATTCTCAATCGTCTCCATGCATCCATTGATCTTGACGAATCACACATCGAACCGTTAAGACAGAAGCTTTTAACGTATCGTGCGTCACGTTATCATTTACATAAAGATGATAAAATTCTAACGTCATGGAATGGTTTAATGCTAGTCGCTCTAGCAAAAGCTTACCATGTGACACAAGATCAGCAATATGAGACCCTCATTCAGGAAACAATCTCTTTTATTAATCAACATCTCTTTGAAGAAAAACGATTACTCGCTCGTTACCGCGAAGGAAAAAGTCATTATCTAGGTTATCTAGATGATTATGCTTTTTATGTCTATGGTTTAATTGAAAGTTATCAAAGTACTTTTAACCCAGACTATCTTAAACAAGCCATCGGACTAACGCAAGAGATGATTCGCTTGTTTAAGGATGGTGAAGCGGGAGGTTATTACTTATATGGCAGTGATGCTGAGCATTTAATGATTCGTCCAAAAGAAACGTACGATGGGGCCATGCCATCAGGGAATTCAGTCGCAGCTTATAACTTAATTCGTTTAGCTCGCTTAACAGGAGACGCCACATTAGAAAAAGAAGCGATGGAGCAACTAAACTTCATGGCGGCTCATGCGACCCATTATGAAATTAGTCATGCCTTTTACTTAATCGCTGCTCAATTCGCTCTCGAATCAAGTAAAGAACTCATCGCTATCTTAACAAACGACAATGAAATCGAAGATTTTAAAACATTTCTTTCTTTATCTCCATTGTTTAATTTAACCGTTATCTTAAAAACCCCTGAAAATGAGAACAAATTATCAGATTTAATTCCATTTTTAACAGACTATCCTTTATCAAAAGATCCCTCATTTTACGTCTGTGAAGGTGGAAGCTGTCACGCTCCCGTCCATACACTCGGTGACTTAAAACAGTTTATTTAAAAGAAGGCAACTGCCTTCTTTTTTTATGTTCTCACGGAAGGAGGTACTGTCATATATTATAGAAAAGGGGGTGTTTAGGCGATGTTAAGTCAAACAATGTTACGAATTAAGACAAATATTGGAACTTGTCTATCCGAAATGGATGAAATTCTAGAATGTTGTCATAGTTTGCTTGAAAACAATAACATTATCATCTTGATTAATCGATCGCTTTATCACAAACTCAAAGAGGAGTGTGCCAAGCTAACAAAAGTTCGAAAAGCCCTGTATCGCATTTACAGTCATTTAGAGACTGAATTCACACCTTATGTCTTAGATTTAACCCTTGAAGGACATGAGTTAATCAAAGAAATCAACGATATCATTCAAACCATCGAAGATAAATGGAATGAAGGAGATATTGATATTAATAAATATACACTAGCCCAAGCTATCTTAATTTTAGAACTAGATGGAGATGTCATCATTGATATTGATGACTTAGAAATGGTGTTGGCTCATCCAGAATACTTCTGGCTTTGTCTTTATGTTGTTCCCGAAAATAACGTAAAAATCTGTCATTACTCTGCGTGGAAAACAAAACAAGAAGCTCTTATCTTTGCGATGCAGATGCCTGGATGTGGTAAACATCATGTCATTAACCGATTCACTCTAAAAATAGTATAAAAGGACTAATCGTTGATTAGTCCTTTTATTCTTGTGTTGGATTCAAATGCTCCGTTAAATCTTCAACGGTAGAGGTTAATAAATAAATTTGGTCTAACATCTTATGAATATGATATTCAAAAATAGGATGAATCGGTTCCCTAAGCTTGACTTTTTCTTGACAGCCTTGATTAAAAAATTCAATAATCTCCATTTTATTATCAAACGTCATCTCTGTTTGCTCTAATTCCAGTTTAGCAATACACTTAGCATGAAAATAAATGTCGTGGCACGCATCAATGGATTTCTTTAATTTTTTAGAGGAAACAGGATTCTTATGAAATTTTGTATCAGCACAATAATTATGATATAACGCATTTAAACGACTTAATTCAGAATTTAAAGGAGATATATTTAAGTCTTGATGAATTAAAATATTTTTGACCAGTTCAATCGTCATTTGTTCAATCTTTTCAATCTCATCCGTTAAACGCCCTAAGTAATTCGGCTGTGCAATAAAATAATTGACTAAAATCCCCACAATGATTCCAATTGAAGTATCTGTCGTACGTAAAAGAGAATAAATAAGTGGATTTTGATCGGCTGTAATCCCCATTAAAATAGAAATACAGACGGTTGCTGCAATGATAATAGAGGAGCTTATTTTTAAAGCATTACAACAAATAATCGTCACAATGACTGCAAAACCAAGATGAAGTGGGTGATCAAAATGGACAAGTGCAAATAGGTAACCAATGATAGCTCCTAGTACGGTGCCAAGTAATCGATTTTTTCCTGCCACAAAGGAACTTTTCACTGTATTTTGCATCGCAAACACCGTCCCAATCACGGCATAAAAAGGGTTACTAATTAAAAAGGTATTTCCGAGACAGGCGGTGATGACAACGGCTATTCCTGTTTTTAGTGTTCTCATTCCAACATGTTGCTTAATATCCATCTCATGTCCCCCTAAATCTCTAAAAAGTTTGAACTTTGCTACCTTATAATATAGCATGTGTCTTGCGGTTCGACAAGAGACATTTAATGGCCTTTTTGTTCATATTTTCATTCAAGGTTTTCTTATAAAAATAGGACATTTGTGAAAACTATCAATGAATGTTTTAATCAAAAGGAGGATTTGTTAAATGACTAGCCCATGCAGTCAGTTTCCCAAAACCGCAAAACCACAAACTCAAACGAAACAACCAGGGATTGAATCACAAATGGATCCCAAACCGATCTATGATCATCCTGAATACAATAATGGTTCTGGACGCTTAAAAAATAAAGTGGCGATTATTACAGGTGGCGACTCCGGAATCGGGCGTGCTGTTGCGCTTGCTTTTGCCAAAGAGGGAGCAAAAGTGGTTGTTGTTTATTATGATGAGACAGAAGATGCGAATGAAACTAAACAAGCTATTGAGCAGGCGCACGGTGAATGCTTATTAATTCAAGGTGATCTGACGAATCCAAGCTTCGCACAGGACATTGTTAATCAAACATTAGCAAAATTTAATCAAATTAATATTTTAGTAAACAACGCCGCTGTTCAATATCCACAAAATGAAATCACTCAAATTAAAGATGAAGACCTTCATAAAACATTTGCGGTCAACTATTTCGGAACCTTCTATTTAACGCGTGCTGTGGTGCCGCATTTAACTGAAGGAGATAGCATCATTAACACAACATCAGTCACTGCTTATGAAGGAAATGAAACGTTATTGGATTATTCATCTACAAAAGGAGCCTTAACAGCCTTCACTCGTTCACTGGCTTCTAATTTAGCTAAAAAAGGGATTCGCGTGAATGCAGTGGCACCAGGTCCCATTTGGACACCACTTATTCCAGCGTCATTTGATGCTCAAAAAGTGTCTCAACATGGAGCGAATGTGCCAATGAAACGTATGGGACATCCCGTAGAATTAGCAGGTGCTTACGTGTTGCTAGCTTCTAATGAAGGATCTTATATGTCTGGTATTACCATCCATGTCAATGGTGGAACGATTATTAACTGTTAAAAAGAGATAGCATTTGCTATCTTTTTTATATTTCCGAACATTCGTTCTAAGATTATCCAGACGGTGGCAAAATGGCACCTGACCTGATTAAGCGTTATCATTGCATGAAAATAAGTCATTTATCACTCATTTAGCAAAAAATACACGTAGCTGAGTCTATTTTTCTCACCGTTCGAATAAGGAACGAACAAATGTTTGTGTTAATTATTTTGTTTTTTAGTTCTTTCTAAGACAATCAGTTCGTAAACTATCTTATAAGTTAGCTGAATAGGTGATAACCATGTGTGGATTAGTTGTCTTGATGAAAAATAAAACAACGATTGAGGATCTCCAATTCATGCAGTATGCTTTACAACAAATAAAGTACCGTGGACCAGACGATGAACAATTATATGTATCTGAACAACTTATTTTAGGATTCAATCGTTTAAGTATTATTGATTTAGAAGGTGGATCACAGCCTTTTCATTCAAGTGATAAGACGTGCCACCTTGTGTTTAATGGAGAAATCTATAATTATTTAGAACTTCGCACTCAACTTGAGAAATTAGGATTCAGTTTTGAAACTTCTTGTGAGGCGGAAGTGATTGTGACTCTTTATCAGTTATTAGGGTTAGAATTCATGTCTCAACTGCGAGGGATGTTCTCCCTTGTGCTATACGATGAAATAACACAAGAATTAATTGCTGTTCGAGATCGGTTTGGGATTAAACCATTGTATTATTACCACCTTGACGATGGAATCTTCCTAACATCGGAACTTAAAGTGTTTAAATCCATATACGATAAAGAACAGTTTCTCGATTTTAAAGCACTCCAGCATTACTTTACCTTTCAATACATTCCCGAGCCTGATACATGCCTCATAGATATTAAAGCACTTGAAGCAGGGACTTATTTAACTTATTCACTTGAGAAAGGACTAAGGATAAAGACGTATGCCACAGTAGAATTATTACCGACTAAAAAAACGTCCTATGTCTTAAAGGAAGAACTCCAGCAAGCCATTGTTTCTTCCGTCAAATCTCACCTACAAAGTGAGGTAGAAGTTGGCTGTTTTTTATCAGGGGGCATAGACTCTACTATCCTTACAACATGTGCTAAAGCGTTTAAAGAGGATTTAAAAGCTTTTACAATCGGCTTTGAAGAAGAGGGTTATAGCGAAATCAATGAGGCCATAAAAACAGCAGAAAAATTAAAGCTAGATTTAACGACAAAAACGTTAAATGCTCATGAATTCATGAAAGAAGCTAGGCAAGCCATTGAGTTTTTAGATAGCCCCGTTGCTGATCCTTCAAGTGTTGCCATTTATAGCATCGCGAGAGAAGCAAGAAAACATGTCAAAGTCATCTTATCAGGTGAGGGTGCCGATGAGCTTTTCGGTGGCTATCGAATTTATCGAGAAGTCGATGCCTTAAAACTGTTTAACCCGATTCCTAAACCAATGAAACAAATACTTCTATGGGTGGCGAATCATTTGCCGAATATGAAAGGGAAAAACTTTATCAGACGCGGCTGTATTCCGTTAAGAGATCGATATGTTGGGAATGCCTTCGTCTTTAACGAGCAAGAAAAAGAGCAGCTCCTATCCTTTTATGAGCCGTCTCACTCCTTTACGAAGATTACCCATCCGATCTATGATCAAATCAAGAATCTCGATCCACTAACACAAATGCAAATGATTGATTTAAAAACGTGGCTTCGTGGTGATCTCTTAGTGAAGTCAGATCGACTAACGATGGCACATGCTTTAGAGCTTCGGGTACCCTTTTTAGATCAACAGGTACTCGAACTAGCGAAATATTTAACACATCGTGAAAAAATAGAGGGGGTTCAAACAAAAATTTTATTACGAGAAGCTTTTGAAGGCTTTATCCCAGCTCATGTCCTTGAGGCTCCGAAAAAAGGCTATCCGGTCCCTTTAAAAAAATGGTTTAAAAACGAACTTTTCGACGAAGCACGGGACATCATTTTAGCGCCAAGTTGTGAGCATCTCATCAATCAAAAGGTGGCGCTTTCCTATTTAGAAGCCCATGCTAAAGGAAGAGGGGATCATAGTCGTAAAATTTGGACCTTAATGACCTTTATTTTATGGTATGAATCATGGGTCAAGTAAGAAAATCTTGTTATTTTATAGTATGAATCATGGGTCAAGTAAGAAAATCTTGTATAAATGAAAGAAATGTATGCTATAATAGAGAAACTACTTTGTCTTATACCACTTTTGGAGGATCAAATGAAACCAAACTATTATTTCATTACATTTCTTTTTTTTATTTTAATCATTTCCATGCTAAATTTTTTAGTTGAACTGAATGCTTATACGCCAAATCATGCTGAGAATTCTATTTCAGTGATGAAGCAAACAACTGAAGACTTTAAAGTCGTAGATTATCCTATTAGTCTTATCACGTTAGAAGAACGTTGTGTCGATGAGCAGAATCAACAAGTCAAGTGCCATCAGCTTCAAGATATTCAAAATGGAGATATTTTAATCACTAAATCTAATCATACGCTACTCTATCGCCATGGACATGCTGGAATTGTGCTCGATGCAGAAGCGGGACTAGTTCTTGAAGCCTTAGGGTATGGAACAAGTTCGCGATTAGAATCACTTGAAAAATGGGACTATTATCCGACTGTGAAAGTGCTACGCCTCAAAAACCGCACTGAAGAAACCATCAGTGAACTCGTTAAACGAGCGATGTCAGATTTTTTAGATATTAATTATAATCTGATTGCAACTAAGACAAACATGAATCTCACGCATTGTTCAGATATTGTTTGGAAAGTTTTTAATGCTATTGGCGTGGATATCGATAGTAATGGTGGCTGGTTGGTCACTCCAAAAGATATTAGTCAAAGTCAATACCTTTATGAAGTTGAATCTTATGGTTTTTCAGATGAACGCGCTTGGTAACCTAGCAATGATATTTTGCTAGGTTTTTAATTTATACTAATTTTTCATTAGCATCATATTAAAAATAGAGTTAAAATAAAGATATAAGATTTTAAGCAAAAAGGGGAGTTAACCTTGCCATTAGCAGAATTTAGATATATTGAAAAAGCATTATCGACACTTGATAAAGAACGTGATCAACTAGAAGTCATTTCAAAATTACTTCAGATGGAATTCACTGAAATTATGAACCTCCATACGATGGAGTATTTAAATATTACCACTCGTGTGAAAGGACGAGACAGCTTAAAAGAAAAAATTCTTCGCCAAGGATACTATAAAAAATACAATGACCCCATCCGCCTGATTTATCAATTATCCGATTTAATTGGAGTTCGTATTGAATGTCGCTTTGAACAAGATGAACGTGCGATTTATAAAGTCTTAAAAAAACATTTTAATGTGAGAAATGATGATGGGTACTATTATAATGAAATGAATCCAAATGTTAAATTAAGCTTAGACGGGCGTCAACCACAAAAACAGAAAAATGGATTTAAAATCTTCAGAATTGATGGAATTGTCACAGATACGAATAATGAGTTACCCTTTGAGTTACAGATTAAATCACTTGTTAACTCATTCTGGGGTGAAATTGAACATAAAATTATTTATAAAAATTATAACTTCCTTTTAGTCGATGATTTATTAATTGAAATGATGCACTCGATTAAAAATAACTTAGCTTTACTCGATAAACAATTATTAACCATTTACCGAAATGTGGAACAACGACAAACGGATGAAGAGTATCAACGTCGTAACCTAGAAGAAGTGATGGCTAAAATGTGTAATGATGTCTTTGCTAAACAGTTAAAAGAGCAACTGGGAATGAACGTTAATATTAAAAAAGCATGCCAAACCATCATGAAATACACATTCTTTCCAAATGGGATGCTAGAAATTCAAAATATTAGTGATTCTCTTATTAAGGCACTTGAACGTATTTCTCAAATTTCAAATGAGGAAGTCGAATTCAACGTTCCAATTATTTTCTCACGTGAACCTCATTATACGAATAAGTTCGCGCAGATTGTTGGGCCGTATTTTAGGGATGTGATGAATAAAGAGTTCCATTGGAATCTCTTCTTCAAAATCTTATTTGAAATCGAACCTCAAGATAGCGTCGATGATTTTGAAAAGTTCTTAGGCTTCCTCGAACAAGCGTATCAAACTTCATCTTCAATCACACGACTTAAAAAGATTTTGTATTCACAACTTGAAGAGCATGCTGATGAAGTCATGGAGACCCTCATGGAAACCGTCGCTCATATAATTGTTTCCATTGATGACGTTGAATGTATTTATGAAAACAATATTACAAAAGTTGCCTCTGTCATTGCGGATACGTTGCGTGATATAACAGCCCAAATGACGACTTACGATCAATGGCTAACTCAAAAAGAAGTCGTGATAGAAGACTTCAAACAATATTTACTTGAAGAATTATCTTAATAGAAAAAAAGCGCAAAGGCGAAATTTCCTCCTTTTGCGCTTTTTAATTAATCTATAAAGTATGATTTGACTTCTTCTAAGTTTTTAGCGACTGTTAGAACTAACATTAATTGAATACGAGCTTTTTGACCGTTTAAGTTACTTGCTAAAATAGCTCCCGCTTCAACTAATTGAGCACCACCACCGTCATAACCATACGATTCTAGTACACGTCCCATTGGACAACGAGACACGATAATGACCGGAATTTGATGAGCAACGGCACGTTTGATTCCTTCCATCATCATTGGTGGAACATTTCCTCGTCCCATCGCCTCAATGACGATTCCTTTCGCCCCTTTTTCAACTAAGAAATCTAAAAGGGTAGAGTCCATTCCTGAGACAGCTTTCAGTAAATGAACATCCGTTTCAATACGATCCGTCTGCACATGCTTAGTTGGAATCGATTGTTTATGATAATAGATGACATCATCTTGATCGACAATACCAATTGGACCAAACTCTAACGATTTAAATGTATCCAGGCTCATCGTATGAGTTTTAGTCACTTCACGGGCTGCATTGACTTCGTTGTTTAAGACAACTAAGACTCCTTTATTTCGTGATTTAGGATGAACCGCTGTACAGATAGCAGCTGCTAAATTACTTGGCCCATCATAACCAAGTTCTGATCCATTGCGCATTGCTCCAACGACAACGACTGGTTTCTCAGTATTTAAACAAATATCTAATAAATAAGCTGTTTCTTCTAAGTTATCCGTCCCATGTGTTACGACAACACCTACAATATCGTCCTGATTTAATTTTTCTTCTACCACACGTTTTAACTCCATCATTTTTTCGGGTGTCATATGTGGTCCTGGAAGTTTTCCAAACTCTACAATATCAAGCTCAGCAATTTGATCAATGTTTGTGACCATTGACATAATATCTTCACTAGACATTGACGGAATGGCGGCCTTCAGACGTGGATCTACTTTCATTGAAATGGTTCCACCTGTAAATACTACTGCTACTTTTTTTGCCATAAAAAAGCCTCCACGTTATTTATTTTTTAATCTTACTACGTAATTATTTTACTCATTCCAGTTCTTTGATGCAACCTTTTGGCAAAAAAAAGAAAGAGGTGTCTAATTTTTAGACCTCTCTTTCTTTGATATACATTTTAGCAACAAATTAATCCTTTTATGTTAGAGTAGGGGAATCCAGCCTGTCATTCTTCACTCGTTACAATTTCAGCTCGTTCTAAAATACTATCCGGAATGGTTAAACCAATCGCATCGGCATGTTCTTGATTCACAACTAAAGACGTATTTTCTAACGTTTTAACTGGCATGGTACTTGGATCTTTTCCTTCTAATACTTCAGCAGCCATTAAACCTGTTTCATATCCTAACTGGAAGTAGTCAATACCTTCGGTTGCAACGCCACCTTTTTTAGCCATTCCTTCTTCACCTGTGACAACTGGAATTTTTTTCTCAAGACAGGCATTCCAAACGACTGGCATTGAGCTTGACACTAAATTATCCGTTGGGGTATAAATCACATCAACTTTATCAACAACAGAAGCAATGGCATTTGGAATCTCATTGACAGATGTAATTCCAACTTTGATAATATCAAGCCCTAACTTAGCCGCAGCTTCTTCTGCTAATGCCACTTGAATTTCCGAATTCACTTCACTCGTTGTATATAAAATCCCAACTGTCTTTGCCTCAGGTAACAGTTCTTGAATCAGTTCCATTTGTTTAGCCACAGGTGTTAAATCACTCGTTCCTGTCACATTTGTTCCGCTCACATCCCATGCCTTTGTTAACCCTGATTCCACAGGATCAGTCACCGCTGTGATCACAATTGGAATATCTTTTGTCGCGTTATAAGCCGCTTGAGCCGCTGGTGTCGCAATGGCAAAAACTAAATCAACGTTACTATTCACTAACTGGCTGGCAATGGTTTGTGCCGTTGGATTTTGTCCTTGTGCATTTTTAAAATCAATGTGAATGTTGTCTCCGTCAACATATCCCTCATCTTCTAAAGCAGCAATAAATCCTTCATAAGAAGCGTCTAGGGCAGCATGTTCTGTATATTGTAAAACACCAATCGTTTTCATATCTGAATCCGTCTTTTGACTACAACCAGCTAGCAAGCTACAATAACAACAAATCATCCCAACCCCTAGACCTTTTAATACTTTACTAGCTTTCATATGATCATCCTCCTATCATTATCTATTTTGTTCAACTCATAATGAGTAAAACCATCCTCTTTATCTTCACATCACATTACCTTTTGGCTGAGAATAAAGGAGTTGTCTCTCAAACCTCTCTATTTACTAAAGACACCAACCTCATGGATTATTTTCTATTGATTAAGTTGGATTTCAATGAATTATGATTATTATATGAGCTTAAATAATAAAAGTCAAACGTTTATTTCTATTTTTTTCCAAAAAAGTATTTTTAAATACGTTTTAAAAAAGTAGCCTATCGTATTTAAAATCGTAGCTATCAACGACTAAAAATAAAGTCTTTAAATCGTAGAATAGGGGAGATACGACGATATCATGATATTAGATCAGTTTTATAAAAGAGATCGAATCGTCTCTTTTCCATTCATAAAAAAAGTGATGTCGCTACGTGACATCACTTTTTTATGAGAATAATAATTCATCACTGAGCGATCCATTATGCACATTTTTTTCAAATTGATGTAATAATTTTTCAGGCGTTAGTTCTTGTTTTTCATGGCCACTAATATCAAGAACAATCTGTCCTTCATGTAGCATGATTAAACGAGATCCATATTTAATCGCATGCGTTAAATTATGCGTAATCATTAACGTCGTAATCTTTGATTCTTGGACCATTTGATTCGTTAAATCCATAATTTTAGCGGATGTTTTAGGATCGAGTGCTGCCGTATGCTCGTCAAGCAGTAATAAATCGGGCTTCACCAAAGTCGCCATAATTAAAGAGAGCGCTTGACGTTGCCCTCCTGATAATAGACCAACTGGAGTTTGCAATTGATTTTCAAGCCCAAGTTGGAGAGGCGCAACGATTGCTTTAAATGTTTCAATATCTTTTCTAGATTCTAAAAATGCTAAACCAAATCGTTTTCCCTTATTACGAGCCAAGGATAAGTTTTGTTGAATGGTTAAAGAAGGTGAAGTTCCGAGCGTTGGATCTTGAAAGACGCGTGAGATAAAGCGTGTCCGTTGATATTCCTTTAGTTGGGTAATCTCATGATTAAGTAAGGAAATAACCCCTGCATCGGGTGTTAACGTTCCGGAGATTAGATTTAATAAGGTTGACTTTCCGGCACCATTACTTCCAATCACCGTCACAAACTCTCCTTCTTCAATCGTTAAATCCAACCCCTGAAAAATTTTCTTTTCATTGACGGTATTCGGATAAAACGTTTTACTTAATTGTTGAATGTTTAGCACGCGCAATCCCTCCTTTAATGTTAGATGGTTTCGAAGTTTTAGATAATAGGGTAGGAAAAGCTTTAATTTTATGATTATTTAACGCTAAAGCTAATGTAACAATTAACGCACTTAATAATTTTAAATCTGTTGCAGGGAATCCTAGCTGTAACGCAATAGCTGTACATCCTTGATATAAAATCGCTCCAATAATAGCCATCGTGGTTGGAAGAATCCAACGTGCTTTTTTAAAAATCGCTTCACCGAAAATAACGGCGGCTAAGCCAATGACAATCGTTCCTGTTCCCATCCCAACATCAGCAAATCCTTGATACTGAGCACTTAATGATCCTGCTAAAGCGACCAATCCATTCGAAACCATTAAACATACAATTTTAACCCATCCTAGATTCACCCCTAATGTCGTCACTAATTGGGGATTATCTCCTGTGGCCTTAATCATAAATCCAAACTTCGTTTTTAAAAATAAATCGACGATGATTTTAACACACACTACAATGATCACAATGGTTAATAAAATAGGAATCGCACCTGAAAAAATACGTTCTTCATTAAACAGTGGAATATTCGCTTTTCCCATAATACGTAGGTTAATGGAATAAAGACCACTCATCACTAAAATTCCTGATAACAAATTCGTAATTTTAAGCTTAACATGCAAAATTCCTGTCACAGCTCCAGCCAACATGCCACCTAAAAAAGAAATTAACACAGCGAGTAGGGGAGTGACATCTTGTGTCAGAAGGAAGGCTGTAATAGCCGCTCCTAGTGGGAAGGTTCCTTCAACCGATAAATCAGCAAAATCTAACACTTTATAAGTCAAATAAACACCTAGAGCCAAGATCCCAAAAATGAGTCCTTGCTCTAAGACTGTTAATAAAACTCCCATCTTATTCACCTCCTATAATTTCAGCACCTTTTAAAATCGAATCAGGAATGGATAATCCAATGGCTTCTGCATTTTTTTGATTCACGATTAACGTTGTATTTTGAAGGGTATTAATTGGCATCGTACTTGGATCTTTTCCTTCTAATACTTGAGCAGCCATTAAACCTGTCTCATATCCTAATTGATAGTAATCAATCCCTTCAGTTGCAATACCACCATCAATGACCATCGTATCCACTCCAGCAACAATGGGAACTTTTTTATCTAAACAAGCATTCCATAAAACTGGCATCGAACTTGCAATTAAGTTATCAGTTGGGGCATACATCGCATCAACTTTATCAATCACAGATGCAACTGCTTGAGGAATATCATTAACCGTTGTGACTCCCACGCGAATCACTTGTAACCCTAAGTTAGAGGCGGCTTCTTCTGCCATCTTGACTTGAACTTCCGAATTGACCTCACTCGTTGTATAAATCACACCAACTGTTTTCGCCTCTGGAACTAACTCGGTAATCAATTCCATTTGTTTAGCAACAGGCGTTAAATCACTCGTTCCTGTCACATTTGTTCCTGACTGGTTCCAGTCTTTTACGACTCCAGCTTCAACAGGATCAGTCACCGCAGTCATTAAGATAGGAATGTCTTTTGTTGCATTATAGGCAGATTGAACAGCTTGTGTTGCAATGGCGAACATCATATCCACATCGTCACTTACATACTGATTAGCAATAGTTTGAGTGGTTGTAAGATCCCCTTGAGCATTTTTTAAATCAATTTTAATATTTTCCCCTTCAATATATCCTTCCTCGGCTAATCCTGCGATGAAACCTTCGTAAGCTGCATCTAATGCACCATGCTCCATGTACTGTAAAACACCTATCGTTTTTACATCTGAGTCTTTATGACTACAAGCAAATAAAAAACTACTAAAAACCATCCCAACACCTACAAATTTTAACAGTTTGCTGGCTTTCATACGATCATCCCCTATATTCATTTTTTATCTTGTTAAACTCAGATGAGTCAAACACCACCTGCTTATATGGAAATAAAAAAAACTCTCTTATAAAGAGAGTTGTAGGTAGGCTTTAAAAACCCTATGTAAATAAAGGTTTAATTTACTTGAGCTACCATTCTACGAACCTACAAAATCCCCATATAATTTCTACCTCATAAATCCCCGTGGATTTATGTTTTCCTACTATTCAGTAGTTTTAAATTATGATTATTATATGGGTTTTGGTAATAAATGTCAAAAGGGATATAGAGATTTTTTATCTATTTATAAAATTACAGATTTGCAGGTACTGAACGATGGGCGAGACCGATGACGACATCATCTAAATGAAGTAACCCAATACTTAAGAAAATACAGACGGTTAAATTTTCACCACAGCGAGCAATGGCAACTTTACCTCCTGCATTTAACCCAGTTGCTTTCATTGAAACTTGCATAATGGCATCACGTGTTGCACCTGCAACAGCTCCATCTAAAATAAAAGATTCTTTTGTCACATTTGTTTTACGTGAGGCAATAATCGCACGCTCAATAATTTTCGGAATGGATTGAAGTAAATTTCCCCCGATATCCACTGCAGTGGCATAAATACCTTGCGATCTTAATTCACGAACTAATTGATCTTCTTCACTTCTCGATGCGGTCATTGAAACTTTAACAGCCGCTTTAGCTACATCTAAACTACTAAATTCTTTCATCTTCAGACCTCCTTCAGCTACCATTTAAGGTTACACCTTTTTAGAAGAAAATACAAAATAAAAATAGAATTTTTTCTATAAATATATAAACAGAAATGTAATTCATAGTTTTTAAGTTCAAACACTTGTGGTCAAAATTCGTCAAAATCTATGTTAAAATAGTAGGTATTAAACATACATTTTAGGATAGAAATTGGGGCAACTATGAATCAGACAGAATTAAAATCAATTGAAACAGCGATGCGTGAAACATCATCTAAACAACTTTATACTCGTTATCAAGTCATCTATTTACACTTACAAGGATACAAAAATGTAGAAATCGCTAAGATGGTTCCCTTCACTGCTCAGACCATCGGAACACATGTTAGAAATTATAAAAAGTATGGACTTGAGGGATTAAACCCACGCCCAAAATCAGGCTGTCCGAAGAAACTTTCACCCTCACAGGAAGCTTTGTTAATTGAAACGATAGTTGAGAAAACACCTTCAGGTGTTGGGCTTGAACCTTATATGACTTGTAATTGTAAGCTTCTATGTCTTTGGGTAAAAAGAGAATTTGGCATCTCATTTACTAAAGGAGGAATGCGTGACATGTTGTTACGCTTAGGTTTTAGCTACTCACGTCCGACTTACTCATTAGCTAGAGCCAGTCAAGAAAAACAAGAGGGATTTAAACAGGAATTCGAACAATTAAAAAATTTTGATTCGTGGAGAGATTGATCATTTATTGTTTCAAGACGAAAGTTCCATTAGAGATTATCAATCATTAGTCAATAATTGGTTTCCCAAAGGAAAACAACGGATTATTCCTACTTACGGGAATAATAAAAGTATCAAATTAATAGGAATCCTTAACTATGAGACAGGTCATGTTTATGTTCAAGAAGAAGAACGTTACACAGCTGAGATTTTTCTTAAATTCTTAAACAATGTTTTAAAGGAATATCCAACTGGAAGGATTGTTTTGATTTTAGATAATGCAAGAATTCATCACGCTAAAGTCATACAACCTTTTTTAAACGAACACAAAAATAGATTAAGGTTAGTCTTTTTACCACCTTATAGTCCTGAATTAAACTTAATTGAAGGATTATGGAAATGGTTAAAACAATCTGTGATTCATCATGTCTTTTATAAAAATATAAATGAGATTAGAAACGCTGTTCAAGGATTTATTCAACATATCAATGAAAGACCTTCGGAAGTGATTCAAAGACTCTGCGAAAAAATGTGAAAAACTTATCTGTTTATATAAATAATAAAAAAAACACTGAATCAGTGTCTTTTAGATTAATAATATATCATTACAAATAGAGAGGTATGAGAAAGAGAAGAAAGGTGAGCTCTAGTTGAATGTCTAAGTTGTGCTCATTAGTAGTATAGATTATTTATGATTAGTTATACAATGTTATAGTCATTTTTTTATTTTTTAATAAAGAAAGGCTCTGTTTTAGAAAGGTGTTGATATTTCACACAGAATTTGCATAACTAACTCCTAAAATATCCATTATAATATTATTAGAACATACGTTTGATGGGTTTGATTTATACCAAAAGCAGTTATTTTAGCACTTTTAAAGCGAGTAGCATCAGTTGATTTACCAGAAATTTTAGTCGAAGTTGAAAAAGGAATCTCAAAGATTCAAAAGGTATATGTTCAATCACAAGCAAGTTACTCTGTCATATCAAATGAAAGTATTAAAAGACGCAAACCACAGTTTATATAATTTAACATCTATAAATTACATAAATTGTTAATAGGTATTTAAGTAAGTGTTTTTTTGCTATATTCCTATTTTATTACAATTAGTATATAATTAACCTAAACATTAAGTAACCAATGCTATGAAATCGAGGTTAGATTGTTGTTAAATAAGGGCTATGAATGATAACTTTTATAGGGGGGAAAGATATGTTGTTGAAAGGTTATAATTCTACTTGGATTTACGAACCTAAAGAATATAATTTATCAGATGAAAAATTAATGATTAAGACGGAACCTAAAACAGATTTTTGGCAAAGAACCTACTACGGCTTTCAAAATGACAATGCGCCTGCATTACTGATTCATACAAGTGAAAAATATTTTTCTTTTAGTGTGAAAACACAATTTAACAGTAAACATCGATTTGACCAATGTGGGGTCATAATTTATCAAGATAGTGATAATTGGTTTAAAGCATCTATAGAATATGAAAATGAGAACTATCAACGATTAGGGAGTGTTGTGACTAATCATGGGTATTCAGATTGGGCAACAACAGATATCCCAGCTAAACAAAAAGAAATGTATTATAGGCTCAGCCGACGTAGTAGTGATTATTGTATTGAAAATTCATATGATGGAATTCATTATAAACAAATGAGGATTTTCCATTTATTTGAGGGGCAAGGCAAAATAAGAATTGGAGTATATGCTTGTAGTCCAGAAGATTCTTCATTTGAAGCCACTTTTACAGAAATCCAATTTACAGAATGTAAATGGGAAGAACATAAGTAATTAGAATAAATTAAAAAGAAAAAGGCTGAAATATAAGTTTCAGCTTTTTTTCTTTTTAAATATCAACATTATTCTAAAACATAGCGTAAAGAAAAAACACCATTGCCGGTCAATGGTGTTTTAGGAATGTAGGTAAAGATAAGGAGTGTGAGCACAACAGGCTCAAATCTATTATACGTTCTATTTGAACTGCCTTCAACCAAATCCCCTCAATGAAACACAATAAAATGAAATAGGGGAGTCGATAACATCCTTTTTTGACGATTTACCACTAGTTTCGACACTAAAAACATAACGTTTATAGCATCAGTTGTTGTTTATGAGTTATTTTGTAGATAAATTAAAAGAGGTTCGGATCAATTTTATTTTTCGTCGACTTCAATGAATAATGAGCAGGTCCCGAAATAATCTCACCTTTATATGAGAAACGTGATGCATGACATGGACAATCCCATGTACATTCTGCACGATTGAAATTCAACTCACATCCTAAGTGAGGGCACGTAATGTCGACAACAAATAACTCCTCATTTTCATCTTTATAAACGCCATATTTTCCTTCATCTGTAGAAATAACTGTCGCTTCACCAGGATTAAGTGAGGTTACTCCTTCTACGTGTTGTAATTTTCCTTTCAACAATTCAAACGCCACTTGAGCATTATAAAAGATTAGATTTTTGATTTGTGCTTTTAAATTTTTACGTTGTGGACTAAATAAAGGTTCATATGGATTTTCTTTGTCTAAAATTAAGTCACGTAAAAGTAGGGCAGCTGCCGTACTATTCGTCATTCCCCATTTTCGAAAACCTGTTGCGACAAAGATATTATCATTCTCTTGCATCCGACCGACAAAAGGAAGCTTATCAACCGTCTCATAATCTTGTGTTGACCATTCATAAATCACATCATCGACATGAAAATTCTGATGAGCAAAACCTTTTAATGCCTCATACTTAGCCACTGTATCTTCTTGATTTCCTGTTCGATGATCTTCACCACCAATGAGTAATAAATCTTGATAGGTTCGAACGGAGTGCGTCGGCTGTTCGTAAGACAAATACATCCCTTCGGGTAAATTTTGTGCTCCCTCACAAGCAATTAAATAAGAACGAGAAGGTTCAATTTTAGCAAAGAGTAGGGCAAGATCGTCATAAAAAGGGAAGTGTGAGGTTTGAATCACTTTTTGGGCACGAATTTCCACATGAAAAGCTGTCTCAATCACATAAGCAGAATCTTGTTTTTTTATATCTGTGGCAGGCGTATTTTCATAAACTTCAATATTAGAAGCTTCTGCAATAGAGTTGAGTAAGCCAAGTGTATATTTTAAGGGATGAAACTGTGCCTGATCCTCTAAAATCAATGCTTTCTCAATCGCAAAAGGTAAATCTAATTCATCTACCAAATTTCCCTTTAACCCTAACGTTTGATAAGCTTTAAACTCTTTTTCAAGCACAGGAACATACGTAGGATCTTGCGTATAAATTGCTGCAAATTTTCGTTCAAATTCACAGTCAATCTTTAATTGCTGAATGGTTTGCTCAATGAAATAAAGGGCATCTGTTTGAGCATTCGCATAGCACTTAGCTTGATATTCACCGTAAGAATGGATAATTTCATCATAAACAATATCATGCTGGGCCGTCACTTTTGCTGTTGTATAAGCCGTCGTCCCATGTAAAACATGATCGGAATCAATTAAAACAACTTTTAAATCAGTATCTTTGAGTAAATAAGCTAACGTCACACCAGTAATTCCAGCTCCAACAATACATACATCAACATCTAGAGGATGTGTAAGTGTCGGATAATTGGGTGCCGAAACCGTATCTAACCATAAAGGAACACGCATATAAAAAAACCTCCTAAAATTAAGATAATCTTACTAAAATTAAGATAATCTTAGTTTTAAACACTAAAACTAAAATATGTACAAAAATCTATATACAAACAGAAATGTTTTCTACATTTAATACATCAACCGAAATATGAGATGGTTATGCCGTGCAAGGCAGACTATAGTCCAGCTAAAAGTTTTTACGATGTAAAAAACTTATCTGGACTTATATAGTCATTGTGCCTAAAATACCAATAATCCTCATTATGTAAACTTATAAGTTTACATAATATATATTATAGGAAGTTATATATGAATTCTTATCAACCCTTGATATTACACTCTTTCTTACCTCATTATTTCCGTTATTTCTATATGTTTTTAAAAATAACGGAGTCAAAACAGATTCGATTTTTTAGTTATTTAACATTATAGAAAGAATTCGATCAAAGTCATATTTGAATTTAACAAAGTTAGACATGTCCGCTTTAATCCACTGGACACCCTTCATATCTGGTTTCTTATTACACACTGAAATTAAGAGAAAGTTATCACTTAATATTTTAGCAACTTTTGAATCAGTCTTATGGCTACGAATTTAATTTGATAATACTCAAACTCGATTCGCTCACGATTTTAGAATTACAACGTGCGCTCTCCTCTTCAATGACTATCTATCCCCACTTTTCAGCTAATCGTTCCATCCTGTTCTTCTCAATATCCGTACAACACTGGCACATCTAATCAACTCAATCTTCTCACGACAAGTCCAATCTAGCCTATTAAATACTTACTATTAATTTCAAATACTAAATTAGTGTCTTAATAAAAAAAGCAACTCAGTAGCGTATTGCCATCTAGTTGCTTTTTCTATAGTAAACCGAATTTAATTATTTAAACATTCTCAAGTATTCGTATAAAAGATATTTCAGCCTACTCAATGCCAAATAGTTTTAACAATTTACCCCAAAAATTAAGTTCTTCTACTGGTTGTGAGTAATTCTCCTCTACTTCCGATACCTCAATCGCCTGACTCTGAATGACAAACTGTACCGCATTTACGTTCGTATTTTTTTCTGATACAAATGAAACAATATCTCTGTCTCCTCCAGTGATACTTTCTAACAATTCATCTATTTTATCACTGATTTCTGTATCCATGCCTGACGTTTCTTCACGCATTGTTGTGGTTCCATCCTTTAATTCACCGGTTCCATCGTAAAGATCAACGATTCCAGTCAACAATTTAGCAACTCCCTCATCTAATGTGCCAGTTCCATCTGTTAATGTCCCTGTCCCATTATAAACTTCAACAATTCCTGAAAGTAAATCACTGGTTCCGCTATAAAGTGTTTCTGTTCCATTTTTTAGCGTCCCGCTACCTGTTACTAGCTTAGTCGCCCCATCAGATACCTGTGAATAACCGGCAAGGATTTCTGACACCCCTTCTGTATAAGCATTAATTCCCGAATCAAGTTTTTCATACTCAGTCACTAAAGTATTAATTGCCGTCGATAACTCAGTGAGCTTATAAGCTAGACCGCCAAGCATATTAACAAGTTCATCTATTTTTGCATCAAAGATTGTATAATTCGTTTGTAATGCTGTTACCGCCTCTAACAATGCTGAGAGATTTTCATGAATAGTAGAGAGATAGCTTTCTGTCCCACTAATGCTAGCATTATTAGCTCCAAATAGTGAAATGATATTATCGAGTTGCGCTACTTGGGATTGAAGCTGTGTTGTATCTACTCCAGCTGCTTGCAGTGTTGCAATCTGCTCACTTAAAGAGACAATAGTGGCTTGTAACGCATTAATCGCTGAATCATTACTCTGTTTTAACGCCTCAATATCCAGACCATTTTGTAACATGACAGATTTATAAGACTCATAGCTTACGTTTTGATATAAAAAAGACACATTAGACACCAAAGACTCTATACCTGATTTAAGTTCACTAGAGGCTTGGATTAATGCTTTAAAATCATCTGTTGTTACTGATACACTGTTAAGAGCGCCTTGAATCTGTGACAATGCTGATTTGATTTTAGAAGAACCCTCCGTTAAAGTAGATGATTGACCGTTCAAAGACTGAAGTGCCGTTTGAATTTGGACAATCCCATCATTCAACGACTGAAGTCCCTCATTTAATGCTTCTGCTCCAATTTGTAAATTTGCCACGCCACTCTGTAATGAACTCCCACCATCTTTTAAACTTTTAGTCCCCGCATACAAATTTTGAACACCATTTTGTAAATCGTTAACCCCCGCTTGTAAATCATTCTTAACACCCTCTTGCAAATCAGCTACACCACTTTTTAGTTCGTTAGCTCCATCATCCAACTGTTCAATCGCATCTAATAATTCAGTGACTCGCTCTATTAGCTTTTCATCATCCACTTCAATATTCAGATTAAGTGGAATCCCGTTAATCGAAATGCCCCCCATTTCAAAATCAGTGACATCAGCCGTAATCGTAATGTCTGCTTCCTGACCAGGAAGCAAAATATAAGTCAATTGCTTATCACTACCCACATTCGCAATAGTTGCCTCATTTGCCACAATATTTGCACAATTTTTTGTATCCAATGTTAAAGAGGCTTGAAGGGCATAAGTATCAAAAAAATCGGACTGCCCTAGTTCATTTTTACTTACAGATATCTTAATTTTCAAACTTCCACTCTGACCGGCAATTTCATCAGCGGTATATTCTTTATCATCCATATAATACTGAATACTAATATCCCAAGGAATCACACGACTATCAAGTTTCCCTTCGTAATAAAGCTTTCCTGCCTGTGCATCAATTATTATTGTATCATCAAGATTTTTAATTTCATCTGTTGTTGTCATATTTCGAATGGACTTATATTTTCCGTAATCAACTATTTCACTATTTTCATTCAACTCAAAAATATTGACAACATTAATTTCCTCCACTGAACCATCGTTATTCAGATTAATATATACGACTTCTTCTTTGGGTGTATTTTCAGATACGGCATGTGCCATCACTGGTAGCATTGAAATAGACATCAATACAGCCAATGTAGTGGCAATCACTTTACTTTCATTCCCTTTTACACTTTTCATTTTCAGATGACCTCCTGTTAACATTCTTAATCAGCTCCCATTTGTATCTGCTTGATTTTCCTTTTCCGAATAATTAATGGGTCAAATAGATATAAAAGTCCCGGTAGCACAAACAATACAATGATTAATGATAAGATAGCACCGCGTCCAATAAAAATACCAAGCTGTCCTAACAGCTGATTTGTCGTAATATATCCAAGTAATAAGCCAACTACCGTTAAGACACTTCCTGATGTCAAGATAGAAACAGTCACATCAGAAATTGTTTGAATAACCGCTGCTTTTTTGTTCATCATTTCACGATTTTCCTTATATCGATCGGTCATTAAAATAGCATAATCCACAGTTGCCCCAAGCTGAATAGAACTGATAATCAAATAAGCAATATAAAAAATAGGCGTATCCATAAAGTATGGGATAGATAGATTTATCCATATGGCTGTTTCAATACTAAGTACTAAAACAATTGGCAAAGAAATTGATCGTAGTGATAATAAGAGAACAATAAATACGGCTGCAATTGCCATAAAATTAACCTTAACCATATCATCGGTTACAGTCTCCATCAAATCATACGTGCTGACACCCTCACCAGCTAAATAATACGTATCAGAATAATATTTTTGTGCGATGTTGCGAACTTGTTCAACTAAAGCAAAAGTCTCTTCTCCCTCATAAGGAACATCAACTGATAACACCATTCGACTATAATTTTTTGATATCAACTGTGAGAGTGTATTTTCATCTAGATATTCCAGTGGAATCTCTGCCCCAGCCAAATCCACATAAGAAATAATGCTTGTGACTTGTGGTAGGTTATTTAATTCCTGAGAAAGTTCTGTTTCAGTGGCTGTATCCCCTGCTGGCACCATCAGTACATAGGTATCACTTTTGCCAAACACTGATTCGATTACAGCTGTATCTGATCCCAGTTGGGTTTCATTACCAAAAATATTAGATGAACCATAATAATAATCATTAGCATTAGAAGCTAAATAAGCAGGTATAATGAGGATAACAAAAATACAAACCATAGGAATTGTCATTTTTTGCACACTCTTTCCAAATAAATCGAACTTAGGTAATAAGTCTTTATGTCTTGTTTTATCTAACCATTTATAGGTCAATAAAATAAATGACGGCATGAAAACAAATACCGTAATCAAACTAATTGCCACGCCCTTTGCCAAAGCAAGACCAAGATCAGGTCCTAGTCTAAATTGCATCAGTACCAGTGCCAAAAAACCAATAACTGTTGTCAATCCACTAGAAAGGATCGAGGATGTTGACTTACAAAGTGCCTCCGTCATCGCAGCTTTAACGTCTGGATTTTCTTGACGGCATTCTTCAAAACGATGAAGCAAAAATACCGAATAGTCTAACGAGACTGCAAGTTGTAAAATACTTCCTGCTGCATTCGTAACAAACGATATCTCACCAAAAATCAAATTCGTTCCATTATTAATGACGATAGCAAGACCAAGGCCGATCAGAACAATCAGTGGCTCCATCCATGAATTTGTCGTCATCACTAGGACAACTAAAACGAACAAAACTGTAAAAATTGAAATTTTATTGACTTCTAAAACAGTCTCAGTCGTTGAAATAGCGGTTGAAACAGCACTTCCTGTCATCGCATTATCTTCACCTATGATTTCACGAATACTAGATACCGCTTCAATACGACGATCTTCCTCAATGGTCACTGTAAACAATGCATTATTATCCTTATAATAAGTTTCGAGAGTATCAGTATCTAGTGTTGAAATAGGAACAAAAATACTGACCACATCATCTAGCCAAGTAACAGCTGTGACTCCCTCAACAGCTTCCAACTTCTCTTTATATTCCAAAGCCTCTGGAATTGTAACATCAGAAATCATGATACGCGCATTAGGAATCCCCCCATCGAACTCTTCTTGCATCAACTCAAGGGATACTGTAGAGGGACTACTCTCTGGCAGATAGTCATTAATATCATAATTGACCTTAACTAGATTCCCAAGTAATAAACACACCACAAAAACCATCGTAAAAATCATAACCATCGTTTTCCGATGATTTACGAGACTCATATAGAATTTTTTCATGCCTCCTCCTCCTAATCCCTTCCTAATATTACCTATTAATACTACGCAAAAATACCCTCAAAATATTACTTTTTGTGCGAATTAAAATCAATTTTCTGATATTTTTTTAATAATTACCTGTATTTTAGTGATAAAAAAGAACAGTAAAAAATACTGTTTGCTAAAAAAACTAATTATTGATGAGATGCTATCTGATCACATTTATTCTATAAGATTATAATGCCCACTCTCCATACAACCAATCTTGCGACTCATTGGATTTAGTAATCGCCTTCTACTTCTAATTACTCCTACTTAAGTAAGATTTTCATATCGTCACGCTAGAAGTTTATATAAATTTGCTATCTCTTTTATCAGTGACTATTTACCACCTATAACAAAAAATTCCCCAAATTATAAAGTAACTTGGGGAATTGTTAACCTTATTCATCTTATTTAATCAAGCTTACCGGATGCTCATCAACAACTTTTTGAATAATCTCTTTGACTTCTTGTTCAGAGATTTCTAATTGATTAAGTCCTCCACATTCACAGGCGACACTACTTTGGATACTTTTAAAAATCTGATGATAGATTTGTTTTGGTTTTTTAAATGTTTCTCCATCATCTATCATGTACTGATATAGCATTTCAGCCTCTTTTTGAATATATAATTGATCGTCCATCAAAATCCTCCTATCTAAATGACTCTATGATAACCAATTTTACCTTATTGCGTCAAGAATTTGACTTTTATGAGATGAAGGTGACTTCACATAAAAAAGACCAGTCTAGCTAATTAAGACTGGCCTTGCTTTATTAAACAGTCGCTTTTTCATTTTTTGTAGACTTTGAACGATCTTTCGTATGAATACAATTCATCACAATACCAAAGACAAGCGTTAAAACGACAACTGCCTATCCACCTATCACTAGGTGTGCTACCGGATAACCATCGTATGGATTTTTAATATTCGTAATGAGATAAGTCACACTGATAAATAAGAAAATAACTGGACAGATATATTTAATCGCAACATCCCACCAAACTCCATACTTAAAGGTTGTATTAGAGTTGAGATACTCACGAAGTTTTTTGGCACCAAAAATCCATCCTAGCGCCACACATTCAACAAAGCCAATGGCGATTAAGTTAAAATCATTCACAAAATGATCAACAATATCTAACCAATATAGTCCAGCACGAGTGGCGAAAATTAAACTTGCACAGAATCCGACCACGCAAAACCAGAAGGTTGTACGTTCCTTATTCCATCCAAATTTATCAACAAATGCTGTAATAATCGCTTCAATGATAGAAAATGCCGAGTCAATCGCTAATGTAAATAACATGATAAAGAAAATTAATGAGAATAAAATGACTCCAAATCTTCCACCAGGCATTTGTCCTAACGCTTCAGGATAAGTGACAAAGGCGAGCATAATTCCAGTATGCTTCATCTCGGCAATCGGTGTTCCACTAATTTGAGCGAGATATCCAAGTGTTCCAAAGGCAGCAAACCCTGATAAAAAGCTAATTCCAGCATCAGCTAAACCGATAATCATTGCATCCTTAGTCACTTCTGCATCTTTACCCAAATAACTTCCATAGGCCACCATAATGGAGAATAAGATACTCAAACTAAAGAAAATCTGACCATAAGCTGCGGCCCAAACATTAATATCCAATAATTTAGACCAATCAGGAACTAAATAATAACTTAATCCTTCTAAAGCACCAGGTAAAGTCACCGCTCGGATGATTAAAAAGATAAGTAAAATAATTGGTAAAATAACAGTATATTTTACAACCTTCCCTACAGATGCTACGCCATGACGAATACAATACCAAATGCTTAGCCACGCAAAGACTAGCGCAAGTAAAACAACAGGACTAAATCCTCCTAAATCAAACATCCCACTTGAGACTTGTAACACCCCTTGTGTAAACACTTCAGCTGCAGCTTTATCCATCCACGGTACTTTAAAAGATAACGCAACATAATCAATCACCCAAGCTACGACAACAGAGTAGTAAGCCGCGATACAAAATGCGGTTCCTACTCCCCACCATCCAAACCATTCAAATTTCTTATTTAGTTGAGCGAACGCCCCTGGCGCACCTGATTGAAACTTTTTACCAATTGATAACTCTAAAGCTAGTAATGGGATTCCGGCTGTAAATAAGGCAATAAAGTATGGAACTAAAAATGCCCCTCCCCCGTTTTGATATGCGATTCCCGGAAATCGCCAAGCATTCCCTAACCCTACGGCTGACCCAACCGCAGCCATGACAAAAGTACTTCTTGAACTCCACTGTTGACGTGCCATATAGGATTCCCCCTTATGATTTATTTAATTAGATCCTTACTAGATTTCCCCCTCTAGCAAGAATTTAATTACATAATTTGGTAATTAATGGCTATTTTAGCATACCGTATTAGAAAATCAAGAGATAAAATAGACGTTTTTTAACATTATTCTATCCTTAATCGTCATAAAAAAAGAAAGCCTTAACATTTAAATTTAGACTTTCTTTCATTAAAACTATTGATTAGAATAAAATTAAAATCGTATTTTGATTAATCTTTCTTCACTCCATTCAACGCTTTGGAATGATTGATTAGATCGTATTAAAGCGGTATCAAGCTGCCTAGAAAACAATGGATCTCCTATTCGTGATGAAACCTCATATTTTACTTCTCGTATTGCTTGTCTGACAATCTTTATTACGTTTCAATAAAGTCATTCATTCAAACCTAATAACGGTAAATACTCCCCATAACCCGCTGCTTGCATCTCTTCCTTTGGAATAAATCGTAAAGCCGCCGAATTGATGCAATAACGTAATCCTCCTTGTTCAATCGGTCCATCATTAAACACATGGCCTAAATGAGAATCTGCTTGTGTACTTCTAACCTCAATACGATGCATGTTATGTGACCAATCTGCCTTTTCCTTAATCATTTGGCGTGAAATAGGTTTTGAAAAAGCAGGCCACCCACAACCCGAATTAAATTTATCACACGATAAAAACAAGGGTTCCCCACTGACAACATCGACATAAATCCCTTCTTCAAAATGCTGATCATATTCGTTATAAAACGGTTGTTCGGTTGCATTATTTTGTGTCACCTCATATTGTAAAGGTGTCAAATTCATTCTTAATTCTTCTGGTGATGGTTTCATATATTTCGTCATGATTTCATTTCCTTTTTGATTTCTTGTTAAATGGTGTAAGATTTTTGCGATTTCCTCGGTCTATGATTCATTATTTCCGTCCTTATTTCTCTTTATACCACTGATGAGAGGCTTGTTTCCAAATTTCATTTAATTTTCCCCTTTCTTATGAATCTTTACCTCCTATCATAGCATCGTCTCTTAATCAACTATTTAATTTAATTCATTTCCTTTAACTGACCTAGCCACTATACTAGATAACTTTAAAGAGCTAAATCGAGTAGGAGATAATTAATTAATTTAATCATCGTCCTCTCACACCACCGTACGTACGGTTCCGTATACGGCGGTTCTATTTTATCTCTAAATATGAACGGTTTGATAGTGGTCTAGTAGTG